>CAYJQZ010000007.1:0-18165 GCA_964372555.1 Candidatus Woesearchaeota archaeon
AGGTATTTTTGTCGTAGTATCAAATCTTGGCTTAGATACAATAATACTACGTGAAATTGCAAGAAATCCAAAAAAAGTAAATCTAAACATAAATCAAAGTTTGATACTAAAAACATTTCTATCAATAATAGCAATAATTATTGTAATTATTATTGTCTTATTTTTACCATACCAAAATAATATAAAAATTGGTGTAATCATTGGGGCATTTACACTAATCCTATCAGCCTATACAAGCACATTTTCTAGTGTTTTTCAAGCACACTTAGAAATGAAATATAAAATTCTTTCTGAATTCATATCTAAAATTATACTAATAGGTTTAATATTATATATTATAAAAACAAATGGTGGTTTTTTAAGACTAATTGCAGCAAATTTAATAGCAATATTAATTGATACATTAATGCTATTCTTATTAACAAAAAACCTTAAACATTTTAAGTTTAATTTAAAATTAAATAAAACCTACGCAAAATATTTATTAAAAGAATCTTATCCCCTGGCCCTTGCCTCTATCTTCGCAAGTATTTATTTTAGAATTGATGTATTAATGCTAAGTCTAATGAGGCCAGCACAAGAGATAGGTTATTACAGTGTAAGTTACACCCTAGTAGAGTCACTTAATATAATTCCTGGAGCAATAATGATCTCTTTACTGCCATATATATCACTATACATGAAAGAAAAAAAGAAATTGAGAGAGATGTGTTGGCTCGGTTCAAAATATCTTATGTTGATGGCAATACCTATTGGGGTTGGCACAACCATTATAGCAAATAGAGTAATTAATTCATTTTATGGCCCAGAATATACACCAAGCATATTAGCATTACAAATATTAATATGGTCAACAGTTCTAACATTCATTAATTCTATGGGATCAAACTTATTAAAAATCACAAAACAAAAAGTTTTAACAAAAATAACAGCCATAGGTGCATTAATTAATATAATAACAAACATCTTCGCAATAAAATATCTAGGATTCATAGGAGCAAGTATAACAACTGTTGGTACACAACTATTAATTTTTCTATTCTTGCATCTATATTTAAAAGAAATTATAAAAATAAATATAAAAGACACCATAAAAATAATTATTGCCTCAATTATAATGGCTGTCGCTTTGTTATTAATACAAACAAAAACAATAATAATGGTATTAATTGCAGCAACAATTTACTTTACAGTTCTTTTTGGGCTTGGTACATTTTCTAAAAAAGAAAAGACTTTTATGCAGGAGATATTAACAAAAAACAAACAAAATGATAATTAGAAAAATATTAGAAAGAACAGATATGGAAAATTACAGTATAAAAAATTTTATGATCTGGGTTTCAAAGCAGATTAAAAGTGGAGAAACTATATTAGACGCTGGAGCAGGCGAACGCCAATATAAAAAATATTTCACACACACAAAATATGAATCAACAGATTTCTCAGACACATTTTATCCAGGATCAACAAATAAACATACATTTCTATGTGATTTAGAAAAAATACCCAGAAAAAATAATTATTACGATACAATTTTATGCACACAAGTATTAGAACATGTACCAAACCCAGAAAAAGTTCTTAAAGAATTCCATCGGATATTAAAATCTGGAGGAAAATTATTCCTAACTGCACCACAAAGCTGGGGGATACATGGAAAAGAACCTTATCACTATTTCAACTTTACAAAATACGGTTTAGAAGTGTTATTCAAAAAAACAGAATTCAGAATACATTTTATAAAACCCCGGGGAGGATTTCCATGGTATTTAGGAAAATTACTAACAATAGGGCATTCAATGATAAAAGCATACATAAAAAATAAAATAAAAACACTAATTAAAAAACCATACAATCTACTCGTTTTAATACAAATAATTTTATTAATACCAATATTTATAATAAGTCTCTTACTATTTAGATTAATCATACCAATAATATTATCCTACATAGACTTTTTTGATACAAAAAAAAATTGGACTCTGGGGTATAAGTGTTATTGCACAAAGTAATAAAAATGAGCAAGATAATAACTTTTATAAAAACATTCAACAAACGAGTAATAACAATTATAAAAAATAAAAAAAACTTAGCTTACAAACTGTCACTCTTGTCAATACTAACAAAAATAACTACGAAAACAGTATTAACTAAAATAATACCATATAAACCAAACAAACAAAGCATATTAGGTTACAAAGTAAATTTCTTAGACATTGGCGCATTCGCTTCGTTATTTGAAGAAATATTCATACAGGAGATATATGATTTCAAAACAACAAAAACTTCACCAGTAATAGTAGATTGTGGCAGCAACATTGGAATGTCTGTACTTTATTTCAAAATCAAATATCCAAAGTCAGAAATAATAGCATTTGAAGCAGACAAAAAATCATTTCTAATATTAGAAAAAAACATTAAAGAAAACAATTTAAAAAATGTGAGGTTAATAAATGCGGCAGTATATGACAAAAAGGGAGAACTAAGCTTCTTTACAGAAAAAAACAAAGATGGAAGTTTAAGTAGTTCAGTAACAAAACGTATAACAGAATTCAATAGAGAAATAAAAGAAACAATTGTACCCTCTGTTAAACTATCAGGGTATATAAATAAAGAAGTGGATTTCTTAAAAGTTGATATTGAAGGAGCAGAAGCAGTAGTTCTAACAGAGGCAAAAACTAAACTAAAGTTAGTAAATGAGATATTTATAGAATATCACAACAACAAAATAAATCCAAAAAACAGATTAAATATAATTACCAACATATTAGAACAAACAGGTTTCAATTACTTTATATGGGGAAAGATGCCACCACCGTTTTACCAATGGAAGAATAAACCATATAATCTTATAATTTACGCATATCGCCTAGAAAAATAGTATTAATGAAAATATCTTCAACATTGTTGATTCTAAAATTCTTAACTTGTTCGCTACCGTCTTTTATCAATGTCGTATTGTTTTTTGATAGTAAATTAATGAGTTTATTAGAAAAACTTGAAATATCCCCTACCTTAACTAGACATTTTTCTATTTGTAATTTAGTTAAAATATCTTTTACACCGCCGACATCAGTAGCAACAAATGGAATATTACTAGCCATGGCTTCTAATAAAACCCTGGGAAACCCTTCCTCTTCAGAAGGCATAATAAAAACATCAGCTGAATGCATAAAAAGGGGTACCTTAGAATTTGGAATTGAACCCACTAAAGTAAAATATGGAGATAAATTATTGCTTTTAATTTCTTCTAACAATCTTTTTCTATAAGGGCCACTACCAACAATTAAAAAATGCACCTCCTTCTTTTTTTTAATAATTTGCTTAGCAATAGGCACTAAATAATGAACCCCTTTTCTAGGCGCCAATCTATGAACATACAAAATTATTTTTTTGCCTAATGGCGTTCCCAATTGCTCCCTCAAAATAGTTTTACTTTCAGAAATATTAAATCTTTCAAGATTTATATAATTTGGAATCACAAGAACCATTTCTCTAGGAAAATTATAATTCTTAGAATAACCATCAGCCATTGTTTTAGTTCCAGTAACGAGATAATCTATTAACTTTAAAGTTATCAAAAATGGAATCCTATTTTTAATATATCTAAGTCCTATTTCTTTAATCTCCCAAATAAGACCACAATTCCAATAGTAAGTCTGACCGCCAGATAATTTTGTTACAACAGAACAAAATATTGCGGCTGTCGTAGAATAATGAACATAAAATTTTCTATAACCTTGTAAGCGTTTAATAAAAATTAATAAAAAAAGATGCAAAGCTCCAATTAAAGGCATATTAAAAGCACCATTAACACTTTGAACATTTTTAATTTTAATATTCCTAGCACTTCTCTTTGTAATTACAGACAAAGTAATATCTTTACCTAAAACTTCTAAAAATTCATAAATATGAAAATAATGAGAATCAATCTTAGCATCCAAATCTGGTATTACATAGCATAACTTCATTTTAGCCTTGCTGTTTCCTTTAAACATTCTACCCACTCCACTCTAAGTTTTTCCCCATTTAATTTAGCTTCAACTAATTTTCTCCCATTAATACCAAATTTCTTTTGTAAATTTATATCAAGTAAAAGTTTAATAATCTTATCAGCGAGTATTCTTGAGTTGTTATTAGGTATAACATAACCATTTTCTCCATTCTTAACAATATATCCTGCACAACCTGTATTTGTCATAATAACTGGGACACCACAACTCAAAGTTTCAATAGCGGCAAGTCCCCATCCCTCAAAAAAACTAGGTAAAACAAGGCAAGAAGACCTATGCAAAAAATATTTTAGTTCCTCATATTTCTTAAAACCAACAAACTCAACTTTAACATTTAAGATTCTTGCAAGTCTTTTTAGTTTATTTAGCTCTGGCCCATCACCAACAACAGTAAGCTTAGTATCATTAATTTTATTCTGAACAACAACCATTGCATTCATCAATAACTGAATATTTTTTTCAGGATTAAGCCTGCCAACAAAAAGAACAGTATTACTATCATACTTTTTCTTTAGAGGAAAATCTTTAACACTGGTAGCAATAGGAACTAAATATTTTCTAGCAGAAAATCTAGATAAAAATCCAAAAACACGAGGATTTACAGTTCTTATAGTATCTGCATTTTTTAAAACATAATAACCCAAAAAATTACGTATTTTATTTTTTATTTTAGAATTCCAATATTTATTTACAAAAAACTCAGAGTGTATCTGAACATTTAAAGGAATTTTAAATTGCTTTTTCAATAAAACACCAACAAAACCAAAAAAGAATGGATCTTGTACAGTTATAACATCAATCTTATTTTTTTTACAAATATCTTTAGCAATATAATACAAAGAAAAGTACCATATTAATAAATTCTTTCTCAAAACAGGCATTACAAACAAATTGTCACCAAGTAATTTTGGTTTACTCGATGAATATGCTGGAACACATACAAAAAGTTTACCTAATTCCCTTGCATATATTTTATGACGAGCAACAACATCACTATAAGCATTATCTAATAAATTTTTATCATCGCCCAACACAAGAACATTTGTCATTTCAATAGCCTCTTTAAAATCAAATCCATTTGTTTTATTAAATATGTTTCTTTATGGCTTTTAATATAATCTAAAGCATTATTTTTAAGCTTATTACCTAATTTAGCATTTCGCAAAAGATTTTCCATGGCTCTATGTAAATCATTAACATTTTTTATTTGTACCAAAATACCATTTTTACCGTTGTCAATAATCTCCCTATTTGGAGTAATATCTGTGGCTATAACTGGAGTACCAATTTGCATAGCTTCAAGTAACACATGTGACATGCCTTCGTAATCACTAGCCAAAACAAATATTTTAGCATTTTTAAGATAACTATAAAATAATTTCTTATCTAAAGGTTCTAAAAAATTTATTCTTTTATCATCAGCTGCAAGTCTTTTTAATTCTAAAAACTTTGGTCCAGAACCAATTAAAACTAATCTAACATTAGACTTAATAAGCCTGAATGCTTTGATAATAATATCAAAATTCTTCCAACTAACAAACCTGCCTGAAGTTAAAATATAAGGTGCCTTAACTAATAATTTATCATTAGATATACTAGGCACACTAACTGCTATGTTCTTAACAACTTCAATTCGAGAAGATTTAACACCCCATCCAGAAACGACGCTTCTTAAATAATAACTAGGAGTAATAACCAAATTCGCACTTCTAGCAACATGTTTCTGAATAAGCTTCTTAATTTTTATTTTAAAAGAATAATTTCTTTTCTGAAATAAATCTATAGAATCTGCAGTATACCCTGCATTACGAGCAGATTCCCAAGCTTGGTCTCCAGGCACACGAACAACTAATTTTTTTCTAAGAATTTTGCTAACAAAATGTGCAGGTAACCCTTCATGCAACGATCCTTGAGCAAATATTATATCTGCTTTGTTACTTGCTAAAAAAAGACGCCACATATAAAATAATAATCCCAACTTTCCCTTTTGAACAACACGATAAACCTTATAATTGGCTATATAATCACCATGATATTTTTTTACAGAACTCCAAGTAACAACAGAAACATTCCAACCAAGATCAGCCAAAGATTTAGCTAAAAATTTAACATAAGTAGCAGGGCCCCCCATATCAGGCTCATAAATACCACTAGCGATTACGACTTTCATTTATAATGCCCAACAACCAATGCTCCATTTTAGGTAAAACTTTTTCACATGAAAATTTTTCATACACTGTTTTATGACCATCTACTGCAAATTTATCCCAAAGTTTTTTATCATTTACTAAATTATAAATTGCATCAGCTAATGCATCAACATATCCAGGTTCAACTAAAATACCATTTTTACCATTATCAATGATATCAGGAATGCCCCCAACATTTGTGCCTACAACCGGAGTTTTACAAGCCATTGCCTCAATAAAAGATACACCAAAACCCTCCCATAAAGAAGGCCTAACAAAAACCAAAGACGAAACCAAGTATTCTTTTATTTTAGTATTTGGTATATAACCAAGAAAAAAGACATTATCTTGCAATCCATATTGCTTCACCATTGCCTTAAGCTTATTCTCCCAAGGCCCAACCCCAAGAATATTAAACTTAACATCAAAATTTTTCTTTCTTTTCAATATAGCCAAAGCTTGGACAACGTGGTGTAAACCATTTTTCTGTGCAAGACGTGAAGTGGTTATAATACCAACACGCTTCCTGCTTTTGGGAGGAGAAAAATTAGCTAAATCAACACAATTAGGTATAACTACTGCCTTCTTTGCACCCCAAGAAACAACAACAGACTTGCAATAATTACTAACAGCATGTATACCATCAAATCTCCTAATAGCAAATTTAACAAATGGTTTCAAAATTGGATGCCACAACTTTAAATCATAGTCAAAAAGATCTCCTCCCTGTGTTGTCATAACAACTGGTTTTTTCAAAAACTTTTTTACAAAAAACCCAGTTAGGGTCTTAGATGCAACAAGATGCATATGGAAAATATCATAATGGTTTTTTTTGTCTAAAGCTAATGCTTGTTTAACAAATTCATATTCGTAATAAAATCTTTTAAATAAATTATATTCATAATATTTTTTAAATAAAGAAAATTTAGATATTCTAAAAATCCTAACATCATTAATAATTTCTACTCGCGGAGAATTAGCAAAATCTTTAGTTAAAATGTCAACTTTATGTCCTTGTTTAGCTAAATATTCTGATAAATATCTCACAAAGACTTCTGCACCTGCTTCATTCGGATAATAAGTACCAACGACCATCAAAATTTTCATATATGCCAGCCCTCAAAATTCAAAGTCCAAAACAATTTAAATAGTTTATCATAAAGAACCAAATATATGAATATATTTTTTAATCATCTTATCATAACTATAATTAATAACGACCTTTCTTGCATTTTCACCAATTTTCCTAATTATAGTGACATTAGCAAGTAACTTGTCTAAAGCAGAAGCAAGTTCTTTAGAATCTTTCGCAGGAACAACCAAAGCATCATAACCATTTTTAACAGGCAAGCCTATATCAGTAACAACACAAGAACAGCCAGCTGCCTTAGCCTCAAGTAAAGAAATCGGTAAGCCCTCAGATAAACTAGGGAGTACGTAAATATTAGTGCAAGCCAAGATATCAACCACATCATTCCTAAAACCTAAAAATTTTATCTTATCATTTAGTTTAAGTTTATTAACTAAATATCTAAGTTCCTTTTCTTCAGAACCACTTCCAACAATTAAAACAATAAAATTCCTATTCTTAATATATTTAACAGCCTCAATAAGATATTTAACACCTTTAACTTCTATTAATCTACCAACAAAAGTTATAACTTTTATATTTTTATTTAATCCAAATTCCTTCCTAATTTTGTTTTTATTTCCCTTAACAAAATCAATTGCTGTAGGAACAACTTCATATTTTCGAGGCAACAAACCAAAATTCTTTCTAAAATTCTCTCTTTCATTATCAGAAAGAAATACCAAATAATTAACATGAGTATAAACAAATTTCTCAAATCTTCTTAGTACAAATCTTAAAAATTTAGGATATTGCGGTTGAAAAGAAGCAATACCGTGCGGAACACAAACAACTTTTTTCCTTCTAAAAAAAGACAAAACAATACCAAAAAAAGTACTAATCAAACCATTTGTCAAAATAATATCATAATCTAAAAAAGAAGACTTACAAAAACTCAAAAAATTGAACGATAAATTTCTAAAATAAAATCCACTAACCCAAGGAACCCTATAAACTTCTATATTGCCTTTCTTTTCATGGCTCTTAGTTCCACTAAATCTTCTAGTTATAATCTTCAATTTTATATTTCCATTGGCTATCAGTTTAGAAGCAAATTTATCAACATAAACCTCCATCCCGCCAGATGGAAGCTTATCGTCCCCTTTGTTACTTCCCATTGGATATTCTTTAGAACCCAAAACTAAAATTTTCATTTTAAATTTCTAAAAACCTCAATTATTTTTTCAACATCTTCTTTAGCTAAAGATGAATATACGGGCAAACTAAGAACTTGTTTGCTAATTCTTTCAGTAACAGCATAATCAACACCGCATAAATTTGCAAACATTTCTTCTAATTCTTTAACTTTTTTACCTTGAGCAAGCATACCAGAATCCAATACATCAAGAACGGCTTTCTTTTCTTCTTTGTCAATTATAGGCTTAGCTCTCGGTATCACTTTCTAACCTTATTTAATTCAATACCACACACATCACAAATTTTATTTTGTTCAGTTAATCTTTTTGCACATTTACAAACATAACCTTGTAGTTTTGCTGGATTGCCAAAAACCAAAGCAAAATCAGAAATATCTTTAGTAATAACAGATCCAGCGCCAATCAACGCAAATCTTCCTATAGTAACACCAGCAAGTATAGTAGAGTTAGCACCTATAGATGCTCCAACTTTAACAATTGTCTCCTTAGCTTCCCAATCAGTAGCATTTGTTCCGCCAGACTTCAAAGAACCATCTGAATTAATTGCTCTAGGAAAATCATCGTTTGTAAAACAAACATGCGGCCCAATAAAAACACCATCTTCAAGAATTGCTTTATAATAAACAGAAACATTATTCTGTATCTTGACATTATTACCAATTACAACACCATGATCCACATAAACATTCTTAGATAAAACACAAGATTCTCCTATTTGCACATTTTCTCTAACTTGAACTTGATGCCATATTCTTGTTCCATCTCCAATTTTAGCATCTTTACTAACGTCTGCACTTGGATGTATAAATACACTCATCTTGCATTTCTCTCCCTAAGTTTATTCAAAGCATCAGTAGCAACTCTTAAAACATCCAAACCAACGCTGCCATTAACCTCGGGTTCTTTATTTTCTTTAATACAATTAATAAATTCTCTTAATTCATTCTTCAAAGGCTCGCTTGCATTCATATCTATAGTAATTGTATTTGGGCTACTAAACTTTATAACAAAATCACCAAAATCATCAAATTCTTTCTCATAATTACTCTCATAAATTACAAGCTTCTGGCTTATATAATTAAGTTCAGCATAGCCTTTTGTTCCTGTAACTGCAAGTTGTCTTATCTTTATAGGCGTAATCCAATTAACCTGTATAAAACCAGCAATACCATCAAAGTCTAATAATAATTTAGCATAATCCTCTCTTCCATTAGAAAGAGCAACGCCACCAACACATGCAATAACATTTGCATTTTTCTCAAGCAAGTAACTCATTATGTCTATATCATGAACAGCAAGATCTATAATAATATTAGAATCAAGAACCTTAGGAGGAGACAAACCAACCCTTTTGGCAACAACTGAATTTATATTACCAAGCCTGCCTTGAGAAATTATTTCCTTTAACTTTCTAACTGCAGGGTTAAATCTCTCTATATGCCCAATCATTAATTTAACTCCTTTAGATTTTGCAGCATCAACAATTTCTTTAGCAGAAAAAATATTGTCAGCAATTGGCTTTTCTACTAATAAATTAACTCCTTTAGAGATTACATCAAGAGCAACCCTTCTATGCGAAGAAGTAGGAACAACAACACTAACTGCATCAAGCTTCTCTATATTCAACATTTCATTATAATCAACATAATAATTACAATTATACTCGCTTGCTAACTTTTTAGCTAAATTTTCATTAACATCAGAAATAGCAGCCAATACACCAAGCTCTGAATAAATTCTGGCATGATGCCTTCCCATGTTTCCTACACCAATAACTCCAAGCTTCATAGCACTATCACCAAAACCAGCACCCCCAACAAAACCTCAAACCCCAGTATCAACGAGACAACCTCCCACTCATAAACTTTTCCCTTTATATTTTTTAACATTAATAAAGAAAGGTGTGTTGTGTCATAGCATTTATTATATGGCAATTCCAAACTTTTATCTTTTTTAGGTTTAGCAAAGGCTTCTACTTTAACAGTTCTAGCTCTAAATAAAAATAACAAATCCATAAAATACGGAATAAATAAAATTAAGGCTATAAATTCCATACTGCCAAAAATAGCCATAACAGCAACTAATGCCCCAACAGAACAACTCAAAATATTTCCAGGAAATACTTTTGCTGGATACCAATTAAAAATTAAGAAAGCTAACAATGCAGCAACCATTAAAAAAGCAATTATAGCAAGTTTAGCTAAACCAGAATACCAACTTACAAAACCAAGCACAGTAAGAATGATAACACCAAGCCCACCCTCCAAGCCATTATAACCGGCCAATAAATTAAAACCATTAGCAGCGCCAGAAATTGCTATAGGAATTATCACTAGAGGATACCACAAACCAAAATTAATATCCCCAAGTAAAGGAATTGTAATAACATTCTTTCCTAAGCTAGTCATCATCATTGGAAGAGCAACTAAGAAAAAAATAAATATTCTATACCAAGAACTAACTCCCTTCTTCCAACCAAGAAGATCATCCATCATCCCGACAACTCCAGCCAAAACAACAGTCAACAAGGCAGCTAAAATATTTATATTAAAATCAACATCTCCTTTTATAAAAGTTCTATAACCAACATATAACAAAGCACCAAAAACAAATGAAGCAATAACAGGTAGTCCACCCATCTCAGCAACAAATTTATTTCCAGGCTTATTCATGTCTCTAGCAACTAAATCTACGCCCTTGAAACTAACTCTCTTTATCCACCACTTTATTAAAAAAATAGCACAAAAAAAAGTGATTAAAATTACAAAAAGTGGCATTAACAAAGCCCAATTTACCATATAAAAACTACAAAAAGTAAAAACTTATAAGTATATTGCTTCTATAAAGTCTATAAACTAATAGTATTCTAGCTTTGGTTTCTCTAATTCTGGATCAGCATAATCTTTTCTTAAATAGTAATTCATTTCCTCATCAGTTAAATTAAGATCATCGGGATAATTCACTTTCCAAATTTTGATTGGGCCAATTAGGCTGCCTTGATATACTACTAACGGAAGATTAACTTCCTGATTACTATCATAAACTAATTCATAGTAAGGATTACTCTCATCAAACAAATATAATCTAGTAAATAAACTCTCAGATACTCTAGGCGAAAGGAATATGCCTGCACCAGAAGGATAAACCTGATCTCCTTGTATAACTGGAATTACTCTAAAACATCCACCATAAGTATAATTTTCAAAATAAATAACTTGATTACCAAGATACAAACATCTCATTGGAAGTTTAATCTGTTCATTATTATAATTAATAATAGCATTTGGTTGGCCAACCATTTGCAAAGTTGCATTCTGTTCTTGATTAAAAACATTTGTAAATTGGGTTTCAACAGAAGAAATTATGGCTTGTCTTCTTGGATAAACCTTGCCATTTAAAACTAAATCTTCATCAATTGAAAAACCTCCCCTATAAAACAAAACAACACCCTCTCTAGTTTCTTGTGTAGACATTTGATCTATAATAAAAGTTGTGAGAGCACCAAACCTATCATAATTTAGATCGCTACCAATACTAGAATAAGCAGGGTACTTTCCTATTTCATCAGATATGATAAGCAAGTAACTAACATCGTGGGCTTTCAAAAATTTAAGTGGTTCTTCAAAACTTCTTGCAGTTAAAACATTCCTGCCAACTAAATAATTCCACCAACCAATAAGATTCCCACCATCAGTAACAGTTGGTCTTTGAAAACCAGTCTGAACCCAATAACCATAATCCCACCAATGTACAAAAATACTTCCTGGTGGTGTATTTTCTCTTGCCCACTTACCAGCCAACTGCCAAGTGGGGTTATAACTTGGACCAGAATAAGAAGCCTGAGTATAACTCTGCTGATAATCTGAAACAATTATGCCTTTTGCAAAAGAAAATGGACTAAACAATACTAAAACAATCAAAAGCACACCTAAAAAAGTAATTATTTTTTCCTTAAAACTAATAAACCAATCAAACACAAACACTAAGAAAAAAGAAGACAAAGCTACAGTTGTAGGAGAGAACTCAAAAAAAAGTCTAACTGCGGAAGTGGCACCAATTACCAAAGCCAAAAACCATATAATTAAAAATAAATAATTTCTATTAATTCCAGACAGCTCTTTATATGCTAAAGACTTTCTATAAAAAGAACTTAAGTAAACATAAAGTATGAAACCAATAAAGAAAATTATAGATCCAAAGAATAATACTTTAGAAAAAGTGCTTTCACCATCCAATAAAGTGCCTGGTGCATATCTAGAGAATATATACAAAATAATAAAAACAGCAAAAGCAATAGTAAGATTTTTTCTTTGGGTTGTGACAGACTTTACAGCCTTATAAAATATAACTATTGCTCCAGCAATGAAAAACAAAACATACGAAGCACCAAACTGTGCAAACCAATTAGCAACATAAGGCCTTTGATTTTCAGATACGGTTAAACCAATTCTTCCATACTGAAAAGCATGGAAAAGAATATTATATATCCTGGTTAGGTCTTGAACAAACACATTTGCACCTAAAAAAATAAAGACAAAGATAATGCCAAAAATAAAAGCAAACAAAAAACTTGCCAAACTCTGTGGCATTTTACCACTCAATTTAGCAGAAATCTTAAAGTAATCTTTCTTAAATAAAATATAATCAAATAAAACGACCAAAACTGCAAAATAAGCGGGAGCAATGCTAATAGAACTAATAAACAAGAGTATATTTACTCCAGTTAAAAGCATTAAAACTGTAAAAGTGATGAGCCAAGACAATAAAACATAGAAATCCTTTTCTTTAAAATTGCCAATAAGAATCGATAATAAAATTGTGGCACCAATTATAAGGAAAATAAACCTACCAGCACCACCAGTAGACATAGCTAAAAAAGAAGAAATACCAGCAATTATCCCAAATAAAATATTATTTCTAAGTTTTTTAGCATCCCAAGCAACGAAATAAAAGTAGAATGACATAATAACAAACATCATGACAAGTATGTCGTGATCAGAACTTCCACCAAGGCTTCTAAACAAGAAAGCAGGTATAACATTAATAAATAAAGTTGCTAAAGTCGATACTTTCCAATTAGTTAATTTACTCAAAAGCAAAAAGAAAAATATACTCATTATAGCCATAGCAATAACAGGATATAAAACATCAACATATTCAACAGTTATATCCGAACTAAATAAATGCAAAAACTTCCATAAATAAGCTATAAAATAAGAAACATAATATCCATAAAAACCAGCCTCTTGACCCAGAGGAGCAGATCTCATGTAATCAACTTCAGGAAGTGTTCCATTTTGTGCAATTATTTGTGCATACCTGTAGAAATGAGTGGAATCTAACTCTATAGAAATATATTGGCCAGTTGTAGTGTCAATAAGTTTATCTATTGGTTGAATTCTAATAAAAATTCCTATTATAATAATAACTGCAAGAAGTACATATTGAATCCACCAAATATTATTTCTAAAAAATACAACAGCCTTACCAAAGTCCTCTTTTAATTTAACTGCATCCATTTTAAAACAACAAAGGAGTTATATAAACCTCAACTAAGGCCCCCACAATTAATAAAATAATAGCTATAGCAATTAAAAAGGAAGAATCTTTTATAACTCTCTTCATCTTTATCATTCTAACATTTTTATTAACTATAGCCATAGAAATAATGCCGCCAGCAAGACCAGCTACAAAATAAGCAGCAATCTCAAAAATACCATGCAACATGTATCTAAGCAAACCAGCAACAAACAAATTGAAATGCACTGCCAAATTATCAAAGCCGGCTAATGCAGCATACTTTGCTAAACCATTTCTAACATAGGTTCCCACAGCTGCGCTTACAACAGAAGCATTCCAAGAAAGAATAAAAATTGCACCAGCACCAAAAAAAAGTGCAAACAATAAACAAAAAAATAAAACCTTAAGGTTATTAGTTAGTATAATAAAAAAAGTATCAGTAGCGACATTACCGCCACTTACAGAATTTATATTTATATTTTCAATGGTCTTTAACTGTAAATCAAAAACCTTTTGCACTGTATTCTCAGGAAAGAAAATATAAAACAATGAAAATGCAACTACAAATCCTAAAAATAAAAATAACAAGAATCTTATAGCCTTACCATGCTCTTTCAATAACCATAATTCTTTTTTTGATCTAAAATCTTCTTCCTCTTCATCTCTTAAAGTAAAATACATCAAAGGCACAGTCATCAAAACAATTAAAAAAACTGAAACTAAACTTGCCTGCTCAGGAAATATCCACAAGCTAAAAGCAATAGCTATTGCAGAAAAAATTATACCCAAAAAGAATAATTTCCAAGGATTTCTCTTTGCATCCCAAGGCGTGATTAAGTCTTCAAAAACCATATTCCTCAAATAAATATCCTGTTTAAATAACTTTCTCCAACCCTAAAGTTTATAAGACTGATAAACTCATAAAAAATATGATCATAATTGGGTGCTCTAACTCAAGAGAAATAGCAAAAAAAGTAGCTAAAGAGATAAACTCTAAGTACTCAGATCTAACAACAAAACATTTTCCAGATGGGGAACTTTACATAAAATTCGAAATTAATCTAACAAATCAGGAAGTAGTTTTAATACAAACACTTTACCCAGCAAACGAAGCAATGCTAGAAGTACTATTAGCAGGCTACACGGCAAAAGATTTAGGTGCAAAGAAAATAACTCTAGTTGCTCCATATTTAGCATACATAAGACAAGACAAAAGATTTAATCCTGGCGAAGCAGTATCAAGTAAAGTTGTTGGAAAATTACTTGATGTATTTGATGAAGTAATAACTATAGACCCGCATTTGCACAGATTTAAATCACTAAAAGAAGTTTTTCACACAAAAACTAAAAAATTAACATCAAATGAATTAATCAAAAAGTACATCTCAAAAAATTATAAAAATTCAGTTATAATAGGACCAGATGAAGAAAGTTATCAATGGGCAAAAGAAATCGCATTTTCAATAAAAGCAAATGCAGCAATACTAAAGAAGAGGAGATTGTCTCCAAGAAAAGTAGAAATATCAATCAAATCTCCAATAAACATAAAAAACAAAGATGTTATAATTATAGATGACATAATCTCAACAGGAAAAACAATTCTTGAAGTAATAAACCACATAAAGAAACAAAAACCAAGAAGTATAAATCTAATAGCAATTCACGGAATATTTGCAGATAAAAAAACATATCAAAAAATTAAAGCTAATATAAAATCAATTACAACAACAAACACTATAGAAAATATACACTCAAAAATAGATGTTTCAGAACTTATAGCAAAAGCATTAAAATAAAAACCAAAACTTTTTAAACAAAGATAAGGTACATAAAAACATGGTATCAAAAGGCGCAGAAGTACTAGACAAAATAAAAGAACTAAGAAATACAGCAAATGAAGTTGTAATAAAACTAGAAAGGGATGGCTTGAGCATCACAAATATTCCTAAAGCACAATTATTTGATTATAACATAAAAAATATTATAGGTTCTGTTGAATCAATGCTTAGAAATGAACCGCCAGAAAAGGCAGTTCTTAGACTAGAAAAAGAAATTCCAGATTTATATAATAACATTAAAAAAATAAAAGAAACTGCACCAGGAAGGCTAAATGCAGAGCACCTAGACAAAATAAAACAGCTTGTTGAATATATAGAACAAAACTACAAAAGACTTTAATTGTTATAAAATAAAACAACAATAGATATAAACTAATTCTAAATGTTTTTCTTATGATTTTAAAAATACTAGGTCTAGCAGATATTCTAGCAATTATGGCTTTATTGGCAGCAACAATACTACCGCAAAAATTAGTAATACTTATGGCATTATATTTAATAATAAAAGGATTATTTTTTATTTTAACTGGTGGAGTTTTTCCTAGTTTCTTCGATATAATATCAGGATTATATTTAGTAATTGCCTCATTTGGGATATCACACTGGATACCCACAGTAGTTATAACATTGTTTTTATTACAGAAAGCATTTTTTTCTATGGTTTAGTCTTATCAACTAACTCTGCTTTATTTATCTTAAACAGACCACTGCAAGAACTATCCATAATATTTTTTGCATCGTTTATAACTAATTTTTTCTTAAATAAGGGGCAATCTAAAACAAGGCTCTCAAACTCTCCGCCCTCTCCGGCAGGGTTAAGTCCAAATTTCTTACTTAACTTAACTAATTCATTTATCTCTCTAATTGTAATTTTTTTGCCCAACCAACTTTCACCCAAACCATCAGAGGCAATACTAGAGATTATAAATTCAAATTTATTATTTAACAACTCTTTCAATTCCTTCTCCTGATCCTTATGCCACAAAGGTGCAAAGAATTTCAATCCTAATTTTGTAGCAACTGCTTGAACTCTATCTCTCTGATAATTAGAAAACAAAGCACCAACAACAACACCCTCAATATCATATAATTTCTTAGCATCTATCAAGGCTTTTTCTAGATCTTTAAGCTCTTCTTCTTTTTCACCAGAACTATCACGCATTATCAAAGGTAATTCCAAGGCTTCAGCCTGAAGTTTTACCATTTCAATATTTGGTGTATGATACATATAAGAATCTTTATTTTTACTTCTAATAGTAATTAAACATTTTACATCATAGTTTTGTTTTTTCATAACATACATAGCATAGCAACTGTCTTTTCCAGAACTAAACAAAGCACCTAACTTAACATTGCCTTCATTATACAAACTACCCAAATATTCAGATTTACTATTAAATTTATTTTTCTTAGTTAATTTTTCAATAGCTTTCAAAAAATTACTACCATATTGGGCAGCAGTTCTCTTCCTAAAAGCAAATTCCATAGCTAGGCCATAATCAAAAGCAATATCTCTAAGTATAAATTTACCAAAACCATCTTTAACTTTATATTTCGCATCAATGCCCAAAGCAAATGAAATAAGTTCAGAATCTAAAAAAGGCACCCTCAACTCCATATTATTATACATAGTAATTACATCGTCTCTATAAAGGTCTCTCTCATAAATATTCAGTAAACCATTATAACATTCTTTATTTATATCAATACTTTTAACATATCTCTCATAGCCTGCAAAAAGATCTTCACTTCCAACACCAGATAATATTACTTTGGCACCATCCTCTTTAGCTTTCTTACAAGCAAAATAAAATGGCAAAGCAACACTAACTTTTGTAACATTATTTGATTCTATAAGTTTACAAACTAAAGGTAATTCTTTTTCAACATCATCTAAACCAACTTCAATAATTTTTAAATTTAAATCTAAGCTGTTTGCTACCTTTCTCGCATATTCTAAATCCTTGGATTCGCCTAAGCCACTTACAGCACAGGCATAGCAAGTAAAATCTATATTTAATTTCTTCAAAATTAAAGCAATAAAACTAGAATCTAAACCGCCTGAAAAAAGCAAATCCAACTTAGCATCTGGAATACGTTTAGCTACAGCATTAACAAAAAACCCACCAAGTTCTTTCTTCAATAAAGCATAATTATGCACCTTATTATTAATTCTATAAAATTTTTATATAGAGTTATTTTTTTAAGTTCACATTTTAGCTCTTCTAAACTGTTTTCCTTCTTAAAAATTAATGTGTCTACATTGCTGCTTTCGTCTCGTTAGAAATGCTTCATGCCGGTTAGTGTCTTTTGTGTACT
>CAYJQZ010000008.1:0-16951 GCA_964372555.1 Candidatus Woesearchaeota archaeon
TTTTAACTACCAAACCACTATCATCAGTTACGAATTCAAATCCATCTTCTAAAACCTAATTTGCCATATTACTAACTACAATAGAGGAAGTAACATAAATTTTATGGTCGTCGCCTGAACTCGCTCGTTGCACTAAATTTTATTCTAACTAAAAACTAATGTTCCATATTTGCTTCTTCACATAAATCATAAGCTAGTGGACGGATATCATAGGTATACTGCACATGACCATTACAAAGATGCTCGCGCTTTTCTACCAAACCAATATCTATCATAAGTTCAGCATACGAACCCAATTCATAATAATCAAATGAACGGCTACCAGGAAGCTTTTCTTGCCTAACAAGGCCTTGAAGTTGACAAACTAATCTGCCAGCTAAAAAAGGAATTTCCCTTTTTAACCTTAATTCAAGTTTTCCTACCATAACCATAATTACATGAAGAACGAAATATTTAAAAGATTTACTGCCAAAAATTTTATCCCAACGTTTATAAAATCATCCATTTTTCTTTAATAATTATACAAAATTCTAAAAATTTTGTTTAGAAACAATGGTAACTATTAATATAAAAGGACACGAATTCAATGCAGTAATTGCAAAAGACTCTTACGATAGAAGAGCATTGCAGTACAAAAATAACATAATCAAAGTACTAAGTAAAATTGGTTTAACAGATAATGATATACTTATAGATATTGAACCTTTTGCAATAAGAAACGTTCCAGCATCTGCAACTTGGTACGCTGATGGCTACCGTATGTATTATAGTTATAAATCCAGTAATAGATACGTTGATAATTTATACATAGTTTACAAAGTTATAGAATTTGAAGTTGAAGATTTAATAAATAAAAGAAAAACCTTTGAAGAATTTCTATTAGATTTCACAGAAAAGGATGACGTTGAGCATATGCGAAAAGAAGCAAGAGAAATATTGGGTGTTAGTGAGGACGTTGTTGATATGAAAGAAATAGATAAGAAGTATAAAGAACTAGCAAGGAAATATCATCCAGATATGCCTGAAGGCAATACTGAAATGTTCAAAAAAATAAATAATGCACATAAGATTCTAAAGAGAGAACTACAATAATTTTC
The DNA here is from genome assembly GCA_964372555.1 of Candidatus Woesearchaeota archaeon. Classification (GTDB taxonomy): domain Archaea; phylum Nanobdellota; class Nanobdellia; order SCGC-AAA011-G17; family GW2011-AR18; genus CAYJQZ01. The sequence goes on from CAYJQZ010000008.1 coordinate 1,098, forward strand.
ACTTCATCTTCTTCGTAACGTCAATATTCTTCCCGCATTTAGAACATTGAAATCTTACAGATTCAACTGCTACTTGTTTTTGTTTTTCTTCATCAAATACTTTTAATTTTTTTCTTCTAAACGGTGTCTGTACTTCTCCATTAAAACTACAATGAGGACAAACATATTTTCCTTCAAGTGTCAAAGTATATTCATGTTCTTCTTTCTCTACAGCATATTTACAATGAGGACAAACATATTCAGAAGCTCTAATTTTTATTTTTCCTTTTTCATCTCTTGGTTTCCCCATTAAAGCTTTATTACATTTAGGACAATTTTGTCTGTAAACCCAAGCTTTTATTTTTCCTTTTTCTCCAAGATTCCTATTTGTAAAATAAACACATTCATCCATTGACGCTGGTTCTTTCAAAGTCATTTTCCAAGCATCTCCTTATATTTTTTCTCTCCAAATAATACCCAATATATTACAAGTAAAGACATTATTACTATTAATAATACTAACCAGGGACTAACCATAAATAAAAGTTAACGTCTCTTTTTTAAAGCTTTTCTACTCTTTGTTTTATATAGTCTTAATAAATAGAAAACAACTAAAACAATAAATGCTAAGATTAAAGCACCAATACCAAACCAAGGACTCTCAAAAGAACTACTTTCACAATATCCAATAGGCCTTAATCCTTCTACACCTAAAAGTTCCTCTTGATCATTATTTATTATATTATTATAACATTCTTCTACACTTACAGCATGTACCTGTTCACATACAAACTCAATATGTTCACTTATTCCATCCCTATCTCTATCTAAACATTGATCCATAACAACAAAAATACCTTCCGGAGTATAAACACTGCTAGCACAAGAAGGAGGCACACAACAATTACTTTCTCTAGCACCAACCTCAGAACTTCCAGGTGCACATTCACCACTACAAATAATTCCACCCAAGTCACTACAAGATCTTCTACCACCACTTCTTCCAGCATCGCCCCCACCAGTAACAACATCTCCCTCAGGTGTTCCTCCAGTTTCAGTAGCTGTAGTTCCAGTATCAAATACTAAATCAAATGAACCTGGTTCTGTTGTTCCAGTATCTGTAGTAGTATCAGTTCCAGTAGTTGTAGTATCAGTAGTAGCCGTAGTAGTATCAGTTCCAGTAGTTGTAGTATCAGTAGTAGCCGTAGTAGTATCGCTAGTGGTGGTTGTATCCTTGGTAGTACTTGTATCTCCACTATAAGCAACTAAGTAAGTTCCAGCATCAGATAAAGTACTGCCTTTAGTAGTGGTTGCCTCTTGTGCATAAACAATAGAAAAAATAAATAATAATACAACTAAAACAATTAATAATTTCCCTTTATTAAAACCCATATTTATTAAAATTAATATTTCTATATAAAACTTACCTAATCAGACCATATTGAAAAGAACATTACTATAGTAGCTAAAGGTAATAAATTTGTTATGAAAGCAAACTGAGGGAATATCCACACACCTACCAAAGCCTCTAAAGCAACTAAAATCGCAAATAATTTAGAAATATGGTGTCCTCTTTTTGCAAATACCCAAAATAAAATAAATGCACCTGCAGCAGCAACTATATCCAAATAGGGCTTATTGTAAGCAAGCAAATCTACTGCATCTATTATTATAGCAAATGGCAACTTCCACATATCAACTGCTATATCTAAGAAATGTTTTAAAGAAAATAATATTACTAATAATAAAAAAACACCGAATATAACCCAACCAAGTTTAACAGGATTACTGACTGCTTGTACTAAAAAACCAGTCACCTCTTCTAAAACCATAGTTCTAAAGATACATAGTTATTTTAATAGTTTTCTATAATTGTTTGCTAACTCCATTCTTCGGACATAATTTATTTACAGGACATTTAGAACAATAAGGCGTTGGTGCCTGGCATATTACTTTACCATGTGCTTTAAGAATATAAGAAATTTTTTCCCATTCTTTCTCTGGAATGGTTTTTTCTAAATCTTTCTCAATTATATCTGGATTTTTACTTTTAGTCCACCCAAATCTATAACTTATTCTAATTACGTGTGTGTCAACAGGAATTCCATTCATAATTCCATAAGCATTTAGTAGAATTGTATTTGCAGTCTTTCTTCCTATTCCAGGTAAATTTGTTAAATCTTCAATACTTTTAGGAACTTTCCCATTATATTTTGCAACTAAAATCTTGCAAGCTTCTTTAATATTTTTAGCTTTATTCCCCGCAAAAGATATTGTTTTTATATCATTAATAAATATCCTCAAATCTGCATCTGCAAAATCTTTTGCATTTTTATATTTCTTAAATAATTCTCTAGTACAAGCATTCACAACTTCATCTCTGCATTGTGCACTTAAGATTGCTGCAACTAATAATTCAACAGGATTTGAAAAATCAAGATAATATTTTGCATTCGGATAAGTTTTCTTTAAAATTGATACTACTTCCAATGTTTGTTTTTGTTCCATTTTATTTTTGTATTATTGCATATATTGGTTTTCCAGGTAATCTTTTTCTAAATCCACTATTTGCTTGAGGAAGTTTATGATTTAAATTATCAAAATTTATCCAAGGGTCCATCCAACCATTTCTTGTTTTTGTTAAATAGTGACCAAATGGATATTTATTTGACCTTTTTATGAAAACAATTGTATTCTTTTTATATTTGATTCTTCTTTTAAGATATTTATAACAATAGTTTTTATCAGATTTAGATAACGCTCTAACAATGTCTTTGCAAAGATAACCTAATGTACTTGCATTGTGTGGCCTGTTAAAATAATTTTTCTTCGCATAATCATAACTAACTTTACAAATAAAAGCAACACATGCAATTCCACAACCGAAAGAATCTTTTTGAGTAATTGATTTCATATAACAATCAAGGAATTATAGGATTAATTAAACGTTACGAATGCACTAGCCGGGATTTGAACCCGGACTATCGCCTGTTTCCTAATATTGGGAAGGCGAGATACTACCGTTATACTACTAGTGCACAATCTTCTAATAATAATTAACTATTTAAAGATTTAACAAACTTATAGAAATAAAACATAGCCCGTTCGTCTAGCGGCCAAGGATAAAGTTATCTTTAGAAAAACTTCCTTTGAGGGGACTCTGGATGAATAAGAGAAATCCTCTGACGGAGGTTCAAATCCTCCACGGGCTATCCAAATATTTATATAAGATATGAACTTCTAATATAGATGATATATATCTATATGTATTAAATGAATTCTTTTTTAGCTATGCCTATGATGTTTTAATAGCCTTAATATTTTCTAGGAGGCAATTACAATGACAAAACAACAACAAACAAAAGAAGGAACTTTTATATATTCACAAGAATCAAAAAATAAAATGCAAAAAAAGAAGCAGTTTTACATAACAACACCAATTTACTATTCAAGCGAAAAGCCACATATAGGGCATGCATATACTACAGTATTAGCAGATATTCTGGCAAGATGGCATAGGTTAAAAGATGAAGATGTTTTCTTTTTAACAGGACAAGATGAACACGGACAAAAAATAGCCAATGCCAGTATAAAACTTGGATTTAGTTCCCCACAAAAATTCGTAGACCATATAGCTGAAGAATACCTAAAAGCTTGGAAAATATTAAACATAACCAATGATGACTTTATAAGAACAAGTGAAGAAAGGCACCATAAACTTGTAACTGGATTCATAGAAAAAGTAAAGAAAAGAGGAGACATTTACAAAAGCAAGTATATTGGACTTTATTGCGAAGGTTGTGAAGCTTTCAAAAGTGAGGATGAATTAACAAATGGCTTATGCCAGGATCATCAAAAAGCGCCAAAAGAAATTACAGAAGAAAATTATTTTTTCAAATTAAGCAAATATCAAGATAAATTATTAAAATATATTGAAGAACATCCTGATTTTATAGAACCAGAATCAAGAAGAAACGAAATACTAAGTTTTCTAAAGGGGGGCTTAAAAGATATAAGTATCTCTAGACAAAATCTTAAATGGGGCATTCCATTTCCCCACGATCCGCAAAATTCGACTGTCTATGTTTGGATGGACGCCCTTACAAATTATTTACATCCTAAAGATTACTGGCCGGCAGATCTTCATCTAATGAGTAAAGAAATTACTAAATTTCATTGTGTAATCTGGCCTGCAATGTTATTATCAGCAGGATATAAACTTCCAAAAAAAGTTTTCGCACATGGCTGGCTAACAGTAAATGGACAAAAGATGAGTAAAACCCTAGGAAATGTTATTGATCCTATTTACCTCGCAAATAAATATGGAGTAGATGCAGTTAGATACTTCTATGCAAGAGAGATTCCATTTGGCCAAGATGGAGATTTTTCAGAAGAATCATTAAAAACTAGATTAAATAATGAACTAGCAAATGAATTAGGAAATTTAGTTTCAAGAACTTTAACATTAATAGAAAAAAAATTAAACTCAGAAATTAAAAAGGACAAAACAGACAAAGAATTATTTAGGAATTTAAATGTAAAAAAATTAGATAAATTCATTGAAGATTTAGAACCTCACAATGCAATTGCCGGGATATTTGGCTTTGTACAAGATTGTAATATCTACATAAACAATAAAGCCCCATGGCAAATAGAAAATAAAGATAGATTGAACAAAGTTCTTTATAATTTAGCAGACGCAATTAGAATAATCTCTATTTTGATACAACCATTTATGCCAACAACTTCAGAAAAAATTAATAAGCAATTAGGATTAGAAATAAAACCAATACTAAAAGATTGCAAACCAGGATTACTGCAAAACACTAAAATCAAAAAAGGAGAAATATTATTCACAAAAGTTTTGACAAAAGAAGAAGAAAAAGAAGACGCACATTTCAGCAATGTAAAATGTTCTGTAGAACCAGATGTATCAAAATTAGGAATTAAAGTTAAGTTTGCAGAAGTAATTGGGCTAAATATAAAGAAAAAGCACATGGGTTTAGAAAAGTTAAAAGATGAAGCAGAACATAAAGCGAAATTAAATACTAAAACTGCAAAAGGATATGAAAATGTATATAAAAAGTTAGGATTAAAAAATGTAAAATGTTCAATATATAATTTAATTGAATTAGTGGAAAAAGGAGGTAAACTACCAAATATTAACACAGCAGTAGATTCTTACAATTTAATATCATTAAAATACAGTTTAGTTGTTGGTGCACATGATAGAGAAAAATTAAAGGGCCCAATGAGATTCAAAATATTAAATGGGGCTGAATTTTATATTCCTTTATTTAAAACACAAAGAGAGCAAGTTAATACTGGAGAATTCGGCGTAGTGGATGATGAAAAAGTTTTATGCAGGTTGGATGTAAAACAGGGAGACCAGACAAAAGTAATAGAAGATACAAAAAATATTATTCTCTACGTAGAAGGAAATGAAAATACATCAGATGAATTATTAGATAAATCAATAAAAGAAATTTGTAATTTAATAGTTAAATTCTGCGGTGGAGAATATAGAATAATAAATTAAAAGAAAGAAAGAAAAAGATTTAATGCATAAATCCTTTCCATAACCAGCATAAGCCAGCTAAAAATACTAGTAAACCAAATGTATGCTCAAATGTAAACCAGCCAATTGGCCAGACCATTAGTAAACCGCCTACAGCAGTTACTAAACCACATAAAATCATACACCACTTGCTTCCGCCCATACACTTACACGGACTAGAATGACACATTGGGCACATTCTGCCACCACTCATATCTTTTTTTGCCATATTAACAGCACCTCCAATTAATACTTAAATTCTAGAAATGCTGGTTTAAAAGGCTTTCTATGCCAGTTAAAAGAAACAGGGTTATCAATAAAAGAAAATTAAAATAAAAAAGAAAAAGGAAATAAAATTCCTTAATGTTTAGGTCCTGCTAATGAAAACAGACCCATAAAAATGCATAAGCACCAACTAATAACCAACCATTATACCAACTTGGCGCTGATCTCCAAAAAGCTGCTATTAAAAATAAAACACCAAATATCAAAAGCATGGTAGCGCATTTCTTACAAATACTCATTCCACAACTCATTTCCATTTTATCCATTGCCATCAATTATCACCTCAATTTTTTAATATATAATTTATACTTTAATAGGTATTAAAAACTATCTCGCGTGTAAGATGTAAGGTAAGCGTCAGATAATTATGGTGGGCCCGACGTGATTTGAACACGTGACCTTCCGATTTCAGGACCCCATTAAGAGAGTCAAGCTCTCAGTTCTCGCCTCCGAAGAGAGAGAATGGGATATCAGTCGGATGCTCCAATTGCCTATTCTTTCCTAAAGATTACTTTCAAGAAAGATTCCCAGGCTGAGCTACGGGCCCATAAACTAAACAGCTTAAAAGAATGTTTATAAAGATTTTGAACTAAGAATTGTCTATAAAATACTGATATTTATGTAAATATTTGAAATTGTGTGGTTCTATTTTAGACATCCATTTATCTAACATAATATCCCCGCGGACACAAACTTTAAAGATATTATTCCAATTTTCATTAGTTTTCTTATCTAAATAAATCGTTGCACGAATGCCAAAATTATTTACTATTTTATGTAATTGATGTCCTAAAACTCCAGAAGTTGTAGAAATTTCAATACGGGGATATAATTTGTGATTCTTAGGCTCTAAATATAACATGCCATCAGTATCAAAAATCCCCCTAACTGTCGCTTTCAACAAAAAATCTCTCTTGAAAAATTTATTAGGTATTTTTACGTTTAATTTGGGACCCAATGGCAAACCTAAAAATTTATTCTTAAAATTAACTAGATCATCAGACCATTTTTGAAAACCATATACCCCTGTGCTTGGCATTTCTCTCAGACTAATATTTAGATCAAAAAGCCTTTTGTACAGCGGCCTTATTATCTTATCATAGTGAAGCCTATCATCAAAAAGATGGCCTCTCAAAGAATAACTACCTTTAAACCTATTTCCATTTTTATAAAAATTCATTGACCCATCGCCAATATGGAGTCCAGTTTCTTCTGCAAGATCTTCATCTAACCTTTCAGGCACATTTAGTTGAGAATTAAATTTGGGCATTACAACCTAAAATATTCTTACTTAAAAAGCCTTACGCGCATAAGTCGTGTCGTGTCGCGTATTTGTATACTCCAGAATATACTTTCCCAAAAATCCTTAAGAAATTCCGAAAAGTTTTCAATAAAATAAATAAACGCCCCGAGGCAGACTCGAACTGCCGACCCCATGATCTCTGCTCAGAAAGTAACAGTTTCACAGGCTTTAAGTAGAACACATGTGCTCTACCTGTTGCTCGCCTTATAGCTCTGAGCTATCGGGGCATTTTAGAACAAAGCATTTGAAATTGTTTAAAAACCTTTCTAAAGAAATTGTAGCCCTGCTGATTCACTTATCTTCATATTTAGTATAAAACTAAAATCTGTAAGCTTAATTACAGGGCCTTAAATATTGGTAATAAAGTCAAAGGTTTAAATAATTATCTAAAATAAACTGAACCTTTAAGTCTTAATACTTTATCTTTTACAAATCTTATATCATAGCCTGCCAAATTTTCTCTAAGTTTCACTTCAATTTTATCGTGTTCGTAAATTGGTAATATCAATGGAACTTCTATAACACTTCTATTGACTCTTTCTTGCTCTCTTCTATAAACTGCATCAAATATGCAATCCATATACATAATAAATTCAGGTAGGCCCTTTTCATATCCAAATCTTTTTGCATAATCATCTGTATGAACATTGTTTTTCCAAATAGTAGGATCCCACTTATGCCTAAAATAAACTTCTCTAGAAACAACAAAATTAGGATCTAAATTATCTACAATTTCCCTCTCAAAATAAAATCCCTCGGGCGCCCCATGCAACAACATAAGTTCATCTAATTGGTACATAAGCAATTCACTTCTCATACCTCTAGTTTCCGTCTCAACTAAAGCAAAAGATAATCCTTTCCTAGTTTCTGTTTTTATTAAACGAGAAGAAGCCTTCATTCTATAACCTGGCCAAGACCTATTACTTATTTCCCACTTAGTTCTAGAAACTGCAACTTCATTTAGCCTGCCAAAGTGATTAGACAAAACACGTGCTAATCCCCACATTTCGCTGGGCAAAAGTGTATCTAATGTTATTGGCTCTTCTGAAGTATTAGCATTTAATAATGCCAAAGTTTTACCATGTGATTCTGGTGTTATAGAAAAATAAACTGGTTCAAGCGTCTCCTGCGATTCTAATAAACCCTTAGTTAAAGGATCATATTCTATCGGTTTGGGGTTTTGTGCATATTTCATACTACTAGAAAATGATAACGTTATATAAATATTTATAATAATATACATTACGACAAATTTAAATACAATAAACTCTTAACAAAAGCATGCAAACAGAACCACTAGAAAACATAGGACTAACAAAAAAGGAAGCTGAAGTTTATCTTAAATTAATAGAACTAGGATCTGCTTCAGCAACACAAATAATACAAAAAGTTGGTTTGCACAGAGCAGTTGTATATGACTTATTAGAAAGACTCATAGAGAAAGGACTAGCAAGTTTTGTAATAAAGGGCCGAAAGAAACACTTTGAAGCAACAAATCCACAAAGACTTCTAGAAATAGAAAGAGAAAAAGAAGACAAAATCAAAGAAATACTACCACATTTACTAGAACTATCACAGTTTACAAGTAAGTTAGAAGTTAAAATTTACAAAGGAAGGGAGGGCCTTAAAACTATGTTCGAAAATATAATATCAAGCGGAATAAAGGAATGGTTAGTAATAGGGTCGTCTGGTAGAACAATAAAACTTATGCCTGAATACTTACAAATATTCCAAAAAAGAAGAGCAAAAGCAGGAATAAAAACTAAAGCACTAATGATTGATAATGAAACAGGTAGGCAAAGGGGTAAAGAATTAAATAAGTTAGAAGCCACAGAAGTGAGATACTTACCAAAAAATATTACAACACCAACAGTGATACAGATACATGATGAAAAAACAATATTACATTCAAATACAAGTGAAACTCCTTTTATAATTGTAATAGAAAATAAAGATATAACAAAATCATTTCGAGAATACTTTGAGACTTTATGGAAATTATCTAAACCGTGAATTTTTCAAGAAATCCGAAAGATTTTCGGAAAAAATACCTAAGACTTTATAAAATTGAAAAAATAACAAATAAACATGAAAATTGATATTATAAAAATAGCGAAGGAAGTATTTAAAGATAAGAAATTGATATTGCAAGAGATAGGTAAAAATAAAGTAAAAATTAATTATTTAGCTAAAAGGGGAAATTATAATAGAAAATCATTTATTTTTCCTAAAAAAATTGAAATAGATAAAAACTTTATTGAAGGAATTGCATTATTCTTAGGAGATGGAGATTTCCACAGAAAAGAAAAAAATCATACAACATTTGCATCAAAAGACAAAGATATAATTATTTTTTCTTAAGTTTCATAAGAAAATATTTTTATATTAAAGATAAAGATATAACCTTCAATATAAATTATAGAAAAGAAAATAATTCTCTAACAAAAGAATGGTCAGAGGCACTTAATGTAAACATAAAAAAGATATACAAAAGATATACTATAAGAAATAAAGAAGAAACATGCAATTTACAAGTAAATGGTAGAATATTTAGGATTATATTTGAAACAATAATTAATAAAATAATTAGATCAAATTTTTTAAATAATAAAGAATATAGGAAAGCCTTTCTTAGGGGGTTATTCGCCGCAGAAGGCAATATTGGTATAGATTTCTTAGAAAAGAAACCTTACATAAGTCAAATAACCTATTCTATATCATTAAAAGAAAAGGAATTAAGAGAATCAATTTGTAAAGCACTTATGAAAGAAAGTATAAGATATAGAGTAGATTGTGACGAAGAGAATAATTCAACAGACATAATAATCACAAGATGGGACCATTACTTAAAATTATGGGAAATGAAAACATTTGATATATGCAAAAGAAAAAAATACAAATTCATAAACATAGCAAAGAACTTAGATATTTACTTAAATCTAAATTCAAAATTTAGAGAGAAATTCTTTAAATCTTTAAATATGTATCAGTGGGAAATAGCTAAGAAAATAGATTCTTGGCAAGCCAATGTATGCAGAACAATGGATGGGACACATTTACTAAGGGTAGATCAGATAATTAAATTATTAGATTATTCTGATTTCAACAAGAAGGAAATATTAAAGAATAGTGATTATATTAGGGTTGGTTCTTTAACAAAATTAGAAGTTAATAATATAACTATAAATTTTCTGAAGAAATTTAAGTCATTCTAAGAAATCTTGTTTCTTTATTTTATCAGGTAAATACTTTTCAGAAATAAAACTTATACCCCTTGCACTTAAAGCCTGAATTTCAGCTTTAGCACCGAATTCTTTCATCATCTTTAATTGTCTTTGCCAGTCCTTATTATCCTTAAACCATTCATACTCAGAAACTTGTTTCATTCTTGCAAGATCTTGGTCATTTAACTTAATCAAATGTTTCTTCAGATCATATTTTATTATATCATCGGCAGTTATTCCTAAAAACTTAACACCCGGTATAGTTAACTTATCACTCATATAAGCAAGAGCAATACTACCATATTTTATAACAGAATAGATGTAGAACCCCCAGCAGTCAAAATCAGTCAAAACATAAATAGGTAAATGATGTTCTTCATATAATCTTTGTAAAAGTCTTCTAATACCCCTAGTAGTCTGTCCTTGCGAACTCATAATCAAACAATTATTCTTCTCCCAAAATTTATCTTCGTGTAATCTCTCCCAAACAGCTGCCTTCTCCATGTACAAAACATATTTTGCATTTACTTTCTTAAATTCAATCTCTTCTACAGTACTAGGGATAGACCAACCACCGCTACCTAATTTACTCCAATCGATTGTATCACCATTATCTTCAATAATAACTTTGCCAGCAACGCTTCCGTTTTTGTTAGCAGTCATATTCAACTGTTCCCTGCTCATACCAGTAATTAATTCTAAATCTTCTATTGCTTTATCACTTTCAGTCTGATCATCAACAATATTTACATTACTGCCAGGAATTGTTCTTTTAACTTGATAGAAAACATCTCTAAGGCTTGCGTGCTTTTCTTCTTTCAATAAATTTTTGCTAACAGCAGCAACTTCAACAGTTTGTAGAAATTTTTTAGCATGAGCAACATTAAAAAAAGATCTTGAAGCAGTTTTATTTCCTAATTTTAAAGTTCTACTTTTCTTATCAAAAATAACATTATTTAAACTTCTTAAAGGCAATTCTATTTCAGGATTTCTTCCCTTATCTACTTGAGAAACAATCTTCTTCCCAAATAAATTCAACTCTTCAATATTTTTTTTCTTACTCATTATCTACCTCTTGCAAAGTTTTCTGCTTTTCACCAAATGCAACATTTTTTCCTTTAATTTTGGTATTTTGTGCCTCTTTAACCTCTGCTAATAAATCTTTAAGTCCTTTCTTCAAAACTTTTTGTAATCCTTCTTCAATTGCTGTTTTTTTCTCTCCGCTTAAACTACTCAAAGCACTTGCCAACTCAGGAATATATTTTTCAAATAAATCTACTCTCTCTTGCTGTTCTCTTGCCCTAACATTTTTTCTAATGTAAGAATACATTTGCCTTCCAGCTTCCTGCAATGCTAGTTTCATTTCCTTAATAATTTCAGGATAATGAGCAATTGCTTCTTTTGCTTCTGAAGTAAATGGAACCCAAACACTAACCATATGAACAACAATAACAATTGGTCCAACAGGAATACTGTCTTTGCTTTGGCTTACTCCATAATTTTTCCAGGCAGTATCAACTATAGCTTCAGAAGTTGCACAAGCTCCTTGCTGATAAAGTAAAGGAACCCTATTTGCAAACCTCATAATTTTTACATGCTCCTCTTTTTCAATAGTACCGCCATATGCTAAACCAACTTCAATTAAAAATGGATTTCCCCTATAAACACTTGGCGGCCTAGTAACTGCACAATAAAATTCAGCATTAATTTCTTTTTTCAAACCCTTAATCAAGGCTTCTTCCTTAATTGGATTCAAACAATCTGTTGGCGGCGCAATAATTTTAGTATTTTGTATTGCATTATACAAAGCTTCCGCTTCATCCCTTGCAATTGTAATTGGTCTGGCTCTTGGATTTACTTTTGCTTTTTCACAAATTTCATGACTAACACCTTGACTCACTCTGCAAAAATCATTTTGTAAAAATCCAGAAACTGTTCCAGCTTTGGTACCATGCAACATTCTAATTAAAACACCAAGTTCAACTCCATAAGGATGTGGTTTAATTTCTTTAGCCTCTATTGGTAACTGATTAATTGCCCTAGTATAAGTTCTCTTTTCTTTTTCAGGTGTTACATAAATAATTTGGACATGAGGATTAATTAAAGCAATTTCTTTTATGTATTCATCAACACTTTGTTTTCCTTTCTGATAGATTCCTTGCAATTCAATTTCAATTCTTGTACCTTGATTTTTTTTCCATTCAACAACTTTATCCTGCCTAATTATTGGTTCATTCTTTTGTGTATCCAAATGAATTTCAAAATAATGTGCTTGATGTTTCGGACCAATTTTAGAAGTAACATGCATCCCTTTTCCAGTTGTCAATTGACCATAAAGTAATACTGCGCTTATTCCAATTCCTTGCTGCCCGCGCGAACAACGTAGTCTATGAAATTTGCTCCCGTATAATAACTTACCAAATATTCTAGGAACTTGTTCTTTTAATATTCCTGGACCATTGTCTTCAATTATAACTTTAAATCTATCTTCTTTGATTTGTTGCAATTCAACATAAACCTCCGGTATTATTCTTGCTTCTTCACAGGCATCTAAAGAATTATCAACTGCTTCCTTAACAGCCATCAATAATGCCTTTCTAGGATTATCAAAACCGAGTAAATGTCTATTCTTTGAAAAGAATTCACTTACAGAAATTTCTCTTTGTTTTTCTGCTAATTCATGCGCTTTTGTTCTTTCAACCATCTTTTTTATTCTGCATCAAGATAACTTGCTTATAAAGTTTGCTGAAAAGAAAAAATAATTTTCTAATACAACAAATTCTTCTTGTCTCTTCTATGTTTTTCCAACCAAGCATAAACAGTTGAATGTCTACTTCCACTTAATAAACTTTCAAATGCTTTTCTAGCTAGAGCAACAGACTCATAATCACCAATTACTGAAATTGTTTTTCCATAGACAACAATGTTGGTGCCTGTTAATTCCCCAATAGTTTTTCTAGCTCTACCATCAGTCCCTATCGCTCTTGCTTTTATTCTTATCAAACTAGCCTTAGAACCCTTAGTATAATCTTCTATGTTTAAAATTTCCAAATAATTATTTTCATCTAATAACTCTGCTGCAGCATCAGGACTAAATCCCCTACCTATAGCCTTGACAATATTCTGTCCAGTCAGGAGTACAAGACTATCATCCCCTTCCAAAATAACATCCCCTTCTTTAGAGTCTATAAATAATTTTATATTAAGTGCTTTTTCTATTTTTTTCTTTACTTCCCCTTTTACCCCAATTAGAACAGCCACTCTTTCTTTAGGTATCTTAACTTCATAACTAAATTCCATTTTTCTTCACATCTCTAAATACTTTTTCAACATCTAGTTTTATATTAAATTTACTAAAATACCTATTTAAATTTTTAATATCTCTTTGTAACAACTCATCAACATTAGGATAATCTAACTTAACACCATGACTTAAGTCAATTATATATGGTTTCTCTCTATAATTTAAAATATTAAATTCACTTAAATCGCCATGAATAAATCCTGCCTTGTAAAATCTCTTTAAATTTGAAATGAGTTCTTTGCTAAATTTTTTAGGATCTCGGGGGGGAGAATCTTTTAACCTTGGTGCGGGTTCGTCTTCATTTCCTATTAATTCCATAACTAAAACGTTGTCTTTAACAGCATAGGGTGTTGGCACGCTTGCCCCTATACTGGTTGCAACCAATAAATTTCTGTATTCTCTCTGAGCCCAAGCAAATATAATTTTTCTTCTTTGATTACTTAACCCTTTGAATCTAGAATCTGTTCCAATATATTTATACATTCTTTTAAAATCAGCATTATTAACTCTATAAATTTTAACAATTGCATAAGTTCCATCATTCTTTATTGCTGTAAATACGTTGCTCTCTTTTCCTATACTTACTGGGCTCTTTAGTTCTTGAAAATAGCCTTCACTCTCTAATTTAAACAGAGTAAGCCGCGTTTTCTCATCAAATGCCCCCTTGTAAGTTCTGAATTTTTCCTTGCCTAGCACCATAAAAAACAAAGAGTAGAAATCTATATAAACCTTAGTGAGAACTACAAACAAAATGTCAGCTGAAGATTCAATTCAAGCATTAAGAGGTTTAGATTTTAAAGATATAAATGCAACTTGTTCTAAAAATAATATAAGTGTGAGAATAGATGAATATACAGTAATAAAATTTAATAAAGCTTTAGCAACTGCCCTTCTATTAATTACTCAACCAATTGAAATTGCTATACCAAGAGAAACAAAAGCAAATACATCACAAGCACTAAAAGATGTAAAAAAAGTTTTAGACGCTTTATATCTACAGAAAAAAGATCAAAAATACAAAACAAATATAGATCAAATAAATGAAATCATTTCTCATAGTAAATTAAGATAAATTAAAACTCTTCAAATTCTTCTAATTCTTTTAGATATCCTTTCTTCTTTAACCAGAAAACTTGATTTGGTTTATACTTAAATATGACATCTCCTTTTTCATCACCACCAAGCTGCCACGGTTCTATCAGCAAAACATCTCCTTCTCTAACCCATAACTTTTTCTTTAATCTTCCTGGAACTCTGCATATTCTTGTCTTTCCATCTAAGCATCTAACTCTCATCCTGCTTCCACCCAATCTTTGCTCTAGAATTCCAAAAGTCTGCTTTCCTCTTGGTAATTTTACCCTACCAACAAATTCATCACCAGATTGTTCACTACTATTATCTCCTTCTGTTCCAACATTATCAAATTCGTCTGGCATATAAAAGCCAAAAAGAAGAGAATATTTAAAACTATTTAATTCAATCTAAACAATACAGTCGCCCTATAAATTAATCTGCTGCTCATTTTATGCTGCCCATAAAGCGCCTTAGTAATGGTAACCTTTCCGTCTCTAAATTTTCTTTTTAACTGACCAACTAAAGCACCACGAGCAAATCTCTGGTTTGTTAAATAAACATCATATCCTGTTTTCAGTTCCATAACTTTTGAAATTTTAGTATCGTTCCTGGCATTAACTAATTGTTCAACAAATCCAAGAACGTCGTCTCTGGCTGGTCTTATTTGCAAAATTGCTTCATAATATTCTGGATGTTTATCATTATCTTTCATAATTTAATTATTCTCTGTGCACCGCAAGCAGTACACTTAAGATAAGTTCCATCTTCTCTTGCTAATATCTGTGTATCTGGTTTTCCACAATTATCACAAAGAACAAACATCTCAGCATACTGCTGTATCTTCTGATTTATCAAAGTAGCACTAACCTTTCTGCCTAAAACTAATCTCGGACCATCAAAAACACCTGGCGTAGCTAACTCCTTAAGTAAAAATTTCAAGAAATGCGCACTTTCTCTCCTAAAAGAACTAATTATTTGATTAAAATTAGTAATAACTGTTTTATTTCCTTGTATATGCCCCTTAGCCTTAGGTATTTCAAATCTTTCAGTAACTACAATCTCCTGAGGCAATGCCTTTATTGCTTCATCCAGCATCTCATTATAACTTTTCATATACACAAAAAACCA
>CAYJQZ010000009.1:0-16605 GCA_964372555.1 Candidatus Woesearchaeota archaeon
ATTTGCGGTGTTGATTGTGAAAAAAACCCCTTGGAGACAAGAAGATTTTGAGCAAGTGTTGTTATTTTTGGTTCATCCCTAAGAAATATGTTGACTGAAGAAATTCTATGAACTGTTGCAAACTCTGTTGTTGGTGTAACCAAACCAGGAGATTCTGCAAGTAGTTCAATTTTTGCTGGTGATGTTGATGTACCTGATTCTCTTACACCAGTAATATTTTGAGTTAGTAATTGTTCTCTGTCTTCTGGTGGTATAAATAAAATATATAATGTCATGAACAAAGCGATTACAATAAGAATTACTGCTATTGAACTACCTTCTTTTTGTGCTCTTTTGGACTTATACATCAGGTTTTAAATAGCGCCTTGAATATTTAAAGGTTTTGTAGATTTTGATTATGAATTTTTGAATAAATAGCTTAGAAAATTCAGTTCAGAGAAAATTTATATATTAAGATAATAGCTCTATCTTATGCTATTTTGGTACTTTTTGGTTATTGTGGCTTTGATATGGCTTTTGTTTGCTACTATAACTGATATTAAGAAAAAAGAGGTTCCTGATTGGCTCAACTATAGCTTGGTTATTATTGGTTTAGGAAGCAGGCTGATTTATTCTCTTATAACCTGGGATTTTAGCTATATTTTATTTGGTTTACTTGGTTTTGTTGTATTCTTTGTTTTTGCGCATTTAATGTATTACACAAAACAATGGGGTGGCGGTGATAGTAAGCTATTAATGGGTTTAGGCGCAATGTTTGGAAATTATGAACCTATTTTCAATGGAATAAATTTGCTTCCCTTTTTAGTTACACTCTTGATAAATATATTTGTAGCTGGAACTTTGTATGGAATTTTATACTCTTTGTTTTTAGGTGTTAGAAATTGGAATAAATTTGCAACTGAATTCAGAAAGAGGAATTTTATGGAGGTAAAAATAATAGGTTTGCTTATTTTTGTTTTAATTATTGTTATTTATTTTGTTTTTAGTAAAGACTTGTCTTATTTAATAATTTTATTATTGCTACTCTTATTTTTAGCTTTTGTTTTATTACAGCTAATAAAAATAGTTGAAGATTCTTCCTTGTATAAACTAATTAATATAAATCAATTAACTGAAGGAGACTGGTTAGTTAATGATATTGCAAAGAATGGAAAAATAATATGCAAGGTAAGAAATATAGGTTTGACTAAAAAAGATATAGTTGCTTTAAAGAAAGCTCAAATCAAAAAAGTTTTGGTGAAAGAAGGAATACCTTTTGTTCCTGGATTTTTAATTGGGTTTTTAATAAGTATAATGTGGGGTGATGTTTTGGCTATTATGGTTGCTTTTTTTTAGTTTTGTAGAATTCTCTTTTTAATCTATCTTCATCAATTGGTTCTGATTTTGGTTTTTCTTGAGGGAAATTTTCTATTATCTTTTCTCTTGTTTTGTTTAGCTCTTCTTCTTTTACTTGTTTTCCTTGCCACACTATATTAACAGTGTCATCTTTTGTTCTAGGTATTATATTTATTACTAAGTGGTCGAATTTTTGACCTGCTGATTTTCCCTCAGAACCAATTATGTTTACGCCTTCTGAGGTACTTGATAGTGCTATTGTTATTTTTTTAATTATTTTACCAATATCTTCTGTTTCCTGTTCATTTAATTGTTGTACGCTCTTTATGTGTCTCTTTGTAAACAACAATGTGTGGCCTTTGTTTGCTGGATTTATTTCTAATGCCGCCAAGAAATTTGCATCTTCATAGATTTTTGTGATTTTTATTTTACCTTCAGACATTAAGCAGAAAGGGCATTGTGGTTGTTCTTCTTCAAATTGAGATATGATTTCTTTGGCTTTTGATTCTCTTTCTTCTTCTGGAAGAGATTGTAAGTATTCTTGTATTTGTTCTAGTTGTTCTTTTGTTAGTTTTGGCATTGTTTAACTTTTATGATATATATTAATAAAACTATTGCTTTAGCCTAACCTTCAATGCATTAATCCATTTATGTGGTTCTTTTTTAGTTAATATTCCTTCAAGATTAAATACGACTAAATTTTTAATACCCCACTTCAAAAATTTATCAAGATCTTTTTCAAAATCTCTTATATTATTATATATTGGTTCTGTAGTAAAAATCCCGCTGCCAACACAACCCACTGCAAAATATAATTTATCTGAATGATACTTTTTTAATTTCGCTTTTACGTATAGATAATAATAAAACATAATTAATTTCCTTAATATCCTGCTTTGGAAGAAAGTTATGTAAAGAAAATGGTTTCTATAAAAATTATCAGTAAATTTTTTATAATTATCACCATATGAACTACTTATGAAATTGGGAAATGGAAATCCACTAATAATTATTTTTTTACTTTTGAGAGAATTTATTGTCTTCCATAAATGTTTCCTAGTATCTCTTTTGTGTCTAAAGGTTTCAAATATGGCATCTTTTACTAATAAATATAATGAAAACTTCTTAAATAATTTGCTTGTATAAGGTATTGGCGGTTCTATGTCTATCTTCATATCAATCCCATTGAATGTCTTTAATTTGTTAATGTATTCAATTTTAGTAAATTTGGAAAACCAATAACCTTCTTTGAGTGGGAGTGTCGGCCATGCACCCCAATGTATATATCTATTATCTAATTTCTTCTTCCAAAAGTTATATTCTTTTATATCTTTAGAAGTTACGTACGCTTCTGTTTTAAAATCTATTAATTTAATTTTATTTTTGGCTATAACTTTTGGAAATTCGCACCAGAATATTATTTGATCGAATTTTTGCATAGAATAAAATAAATATGGTGGTTTAATAATTTATCCAAGAGCCCTTCTCATGTCGATAACTTCTGCTGAGCTTACACCTTCTATAGAACTTATCTGCTCTGCTAGTTCTTCGGAGCCTTTTGATTCATCAATAATAAACATCAGTTTAAGTGCTTTTAATCCAAATGCAACTGGCTCTATCTGATCTTTATCTAAAAGTTCTGCTCCGAATTGATTTCCTACTTCTTTAGCTTTAGTTCTAATTTCATTTAGGTCTATTTCTGGATCATCAGGCATTATTTTTATAGTTAAGAACATTCTTGCCATTTTTCTAATTTGGTCCACAAAAAGAACAACTTGGGCATATGTATCTAGCAACTATTTTTCTACAATGAACACATCTAACTATTTCTGACTGACCACATTTAGGACATTTGAATCTAACAGAGCCAGTCAAGTTTGTTATTTTAACACTGCAGGATGTGCATGCTAATTCTTTTGCCATTGACGTGGAAACTTTACAAATGTTTATAAAGTTAACGAATATAGAAAGTTTAAAGGAGGAAAAATAATTATTTCTAAATAATGGCTAGAATATTATTTGGTGTTGTGAGCATTGGCTTTGGTCATGTTATAAGGAGCAAAGTTATAATTGAACATCTTATAGCCAATAAACATGAAGTGTTTATAGTTACAAGTCATAGGGCGTATGACTATATCCGGAAGCATTTTGATAATGTTTACAATATTGAAGGACTGGAAATTATGTTCAGACAAAATTCTATTTTAAACTTAAGGACAATATTAAAGAATTTGGAAAAGGCTTCTAGAAAAACTTATGATAAGTTAGTCAAAGTAAGGAAAATAATAGATAAATTTGATCCTCAAATTGCTATTACTGATATGGAGACTTTTACTTGTTTTGTTTCTAGAGATAAAAATATTCCATTAATTAGTATAGATAATCAGCATTATCTGTTATACGGCAGGTATGGATTTCCTGAAAAATATAGGCTAAGCCATCTTAAGGCTTTGATGATAGTTAAGGGTTTGGTTTTTAGTGCTAAACACTACTTAATTATGGGTTTGCCTGGACAGAACGTGGAAAATAAAAACCATGTCTTTCAGATAAACTCAATATTAAGGGATGAAGTTCTTAATGCAAAACCTAAAAGTAATGACTATGTTTTTGTTTACCAATCAACAAAGAGTTATGATAAATTGATAGAAATACTAAAAAGAATAAATTATAAATTTATAGTCTATGGGTTTGATAACGATAAAAAAGTTGGTAACCTTGTTTTTAAAAAGTTCAATGATGGAAAAGAATTTATGAATGATTTAATTAACTGTAAGGCTGTTGTTACAAATGGGGGTTTTACTTTAATTAGTGAGGCTATATATTTAGAGAAACCTTTGTTGGTTGTTCCTATAAAAAAGCATTTTGAACAAGTTCTTAATGCATTGTATGTTCAGGAAAACAAATTTGGAGAGTTTTATAGCGATTTAAATGAAAATCATGCAGTTGAGTTTATAATAAATTTGAAAAAGTATAAATTCGACAAAATAAAGAAATGGAATAATGAGAAAGCATTTATGTTACTAGATATGTTAATAAGAAAGGAAACAAAATGAGCCTTGTTTTTATAATTCATATTTTGTATTTGTTAATACCTGGTGCATTTGCAAATATGGCTCCTGTTTTATTTAAGAAATTTAATTTTCTTAATTATCCTGTTGATTTTGGTTTGAAATTTGGAAAAAATAGACTATTTGGAACTAATAAAACATTTAGAGGTTTTTTCTTTGGAATTCTAGGAAGTATTATTTTTGTGTTTATACAGAGAATTTTATTTAATTATGAACTATTTAGAAATATTAGTTTAATAGATTACAGTAAAATTAATTTAATTTTATTTGGGTTCTTAATTGGGTTTAGTGTTTTATTTGGAGATTTAATTGGAAGTTTTATAAAAAGAAGGTTAAATGTTGGGCCTGGTAAAAGCTTATTTATTGTTGATCAAGTTAATGGTGGAGTTGGGTTTGCTTTGTTTGTAATTCCATTTTATTTTAAATCTTGGAGCTTGGCTTTATGGATCTTAATTATTTGGACAATTGGACATTTGATAATAAAATATTTTGGTTATTTATTGAAAATAGATAAAGAAAAAATATAAAAAGAAAAATAGAGGATTTTTATACATCCTTAACGCCACTTTCTTCTATGTTAAAAACTATCTCTCCGTCAGCTAAGTGCGGACTATCAATAAGTTTTGCAACTCTCGTTCCTTTCTTTCCTTTTCTAAGATAAATTCTAGTTTGACTGTTGTGTCCCACTATATGCCCTCCAATGGCTGCAGTCGGATCTCCAAAGAAAGTGTCTGGTTTTGACATAACTTGATTTGTTACATAGACTACTAAGTTGTAAGCTGTAGCCATTTTACTTAGTACGTGCATATGTTTATTCAATTTTTGTTGTCTGTCCGCTAACATTCCCCTTCCCGTAAAATCTGCTCTAAAATGTGACATCAATGAATCCACAATTACTAATTTCACATTTAGTCCTTCATTTTTTATTAGATCTTCAACTTTCTCTGCAAGAAGCATTTGATGATCACTGTTGAAAGCCCTAGCAACTTTAATATTTTTTAGAGTTTGTGTTGAATCAAGTCCTAATGATTCTGCCATTTGCTTAACTCTTTCTGGTCTAAATGCACCTTCAGTGTCTATGTAAACACATATTCCCTCAGCTCCGCCTTTCTCTTTAGACAACTGAACATTTACTGCAAGCTGATGTGCAATTTGTGTCTTCGATGAACCAAATTCCCCAAAACATTCTGTAATTCCACCAGCTTCAAATCCTCCACCAAGTAAACCATCAAAGGCCTTACAACCTGTAGTAAGTTTTAATAGATTCTTTCTTCTTTCTAGTAATTCATCACCAGATTCAAAACCCATATTCATTGTATCTCTTGCTGCTTTGATAACTTTTCTTGCTGTAGCTTCTGTTAATCCACCAGCTTCAACTAATTCTCCTGGAGATGCAACTGCCAAAGACAATAAAGTATCAAATCCTGATTCTTTTAATTTTTCAGCTGTTGCTGGTCCT
Source organism: Candidatus Woesearchaeota archaeon (assembly GCA_964372555.1). Taxonomy (GTDB): domain Archaea; phylum Nanobdellota; class Nanobdellia; order SCGC-AAA011-G17; family GW2011-AR18; genus CAYJQZ01. The sequence goes on from CAYJQZ010000009.1 coordinate 5,863, forward strand.
ACTCCTGGCAAATCTTCAACAGAATCAATTTTAACTTTCTTAGTAATCTTTTCTTCAGGCATAACCTCTTGTATCTGTTCTGTTATTTCAATCTTTCTACTCATTTTCCTCATCCTCCTCTTTTTCTTCCTGTGCTAAAAGTAAATCTTCCATTACTTTATTCATCAAAACAATTATTCTTGGTATGTCATGCTTTCTTAATTGGATTGTTGCGTCACGCCATACTCCCTGGTCATCTTTCCAGCTTTTTCTTAGGCTTACTGTTTTGAAACCTACTATTGTATCGTCTTTTATTTGTCTTTCATTAAGCCAGATTGCAGCCTCTAACTGACCTGACCTAAACTTCTGTATTGGTCTATTTCCCATATTATTTCACACTCCATTGCTTTCGCTTTTTGTTTCAAACCTTATAGAAATAACACTAGCTACGGAAACTTACTTCTTACCTCGCTTCCTTTGTTAGGTTTTTATTTCAATGAGGTCTAAATATAGTAATAGTAGGTTTAGTATTTAAACCCTGCGCGCATAACTTGTGTCGTGTCGCGTATTTGTTTACTGAAAAATATATGTTGGAGAATACTAAAGGCCAGAAATAACCTTTTTTAATGTTTTTTGATCTAAATAATTCTACTATTTGTTTATATAAATTTATATTCTATAGTATATTTTATCTTATGACCTCGTAATCTTTGTTTGTTGGTTTTATATATTCTTTTATCCAGTATAACATTACTTTTAAGTATCCTTTATTATCAAATCTCCTTGTTGAGCTTATTACTGGGGTTTTTAAAAGTAGAAATTCATTTTCCTTGTTTAATTTTTTTACAAAGTTTCCATCTTCACCCTTTTTTAGATCACTGAAACCTCCCACTTTAGAAAATACTTCTTTTGTGCAGAATACAATGCCATTTGTAAATGGTAGTGGATATAAATTTTTTATAGCCATCATAATCCTGTGCTTTAACTTATTGCTGTCTGGTTTAATTTTGCATGTCCCATAGAATTTTTTGTTTAAAGCATTAGATACTTCTTCTAGAACTCCAAATGTTATTTTTGTGTCTGCATCTAGAAATATTAATTTATTATACTTTGATAATTTAACGCCTTCATTCTTAGCTGTTGCCGGACCTTTTCTTTCTTTAAGAATAACAACTTTATCAGCTAATTTCTCAGCCATCTTATCAGTATTATCTGTACAGCCGTCACATACAACAATTATTTCATAATCTTTAAAATTTTGAGATTTGATAGAGTTTATTGTTGCTTCTAAATAATTTTCTTCATTGCATGCAGGTATTATTATTGATATCATCTAATAGCATGTATAGATTAAATTTAAAAACTTACTCATATTATAAGTAAATACAATATACCAAAAACTATACCGAGAACTAAACCAAATAAAACGTCTATGAAATAATGTTTTTTAAGGTGCATTCTAGAATAGCCTATTAATAAAGAAATTAATATAAAAAACCCCGTGATTATTGGTTTTTTAATTTCATTTGCTAAAACTATTGCTGTATACATAGAACTCATTGTATGCAAACTGGGAAATGATGACGCATTTATCTTTGTAAATAGATTTGTATATTCTTCTTTTTTTGGTCTTTCTTTGAAATAAAACAACCTAAGTATAAAGACAAAGGTGTAAGCTATTATTAAACCTAAGGCAAGATAAATTCCTAGTTTGAGCTTACCAATTAAAAGCAAGAAAATTACCAGTATTGTATAAAATACTGCTGATCCTAGATTTGTTATTGCTGTAAAAATGTCTTTTGTTATTTTCATTTTATATTATACTTAATATTTTTGCTGTATAAAATATATCTAATGCAATTATTATATAGAATATAAAGAATTCTAATGTTGCGCCCGTTGTCATTGGACCTTGAATTCTGAATGTGGATACTGGATGCAAGAAATTTATACCTTCTTTTGTTACTGCATCACCAAGTAAGTGTGCTATATATCCAATAGCTACTGTTAGTGCTAAAAAATTAAGATTGAAGTAACTTAATCCAAAAAAAAGTATGAAAACTGGAAATATTGAATGAAAAAATCCTCTATGTTTAAATATCCATGATATTGGTATTGATATGAAGAAGAATTTTCTTCCTATTTTGCTTTTAGGATGGTCTATGTCTGGTAAAGAACTAAATATTGTTACTAAAAATACAAATAGAAATGGAAAACTAACCTTAAATATACTTAATGATAATAATCCAATTAGAAATCCAAAAGCTAGATGTGTTTTAAACAGCATTTTACATATTTTCTATTTCTGCTATTAGTGCTTCTGGTTTTGGTTCTTCTAAATTATTAACAACCAATTCTATTCTGTTGAACATTTCATTTTTTGTAACCTTACCACGAAGAAGCAACTGTTTGCCTAGAACCTCTTTTTTTATATCTTCGAAATTTTCTTTGTTTGATAGTAATTTGGTTGCTTGATCTCTAAATAAAACTGCTCTTATATTCCCAGTACCGTCGTCAAAGAAGATATTTACTATTGGTACTTGTTTAGGCGGTACATTGCCATGTTCTTGGCAATTGAAAATTTCTCCCTGCTGGAATACTTTCCTATTGCATACTGGACACGCGTTATAATGTTTTGGTTCAAATATTTGAACCACTGTACCTAAAATTTCTACAAATTCTTCTTCATTTAAATCTTTAATTTGTTTTCTTTTTGTTGTGTTTAACTTAACTTCACCAATTGTTTCGTTCTCAGGATTTATTATTAATTGGGATTTACTTCCTAAATGTAGTTCTTTGAAGCCATTATTATTTTGTTTTGAATAAGCATTATTTACTTTTACTATGTCTCCTTCTTTAATTTCTTTAGTTAAATCAATAAGTTTTTCATCCCAAATTACTATTCTTATTGATCCGGTTTCATCCCCCATAAATAATGAACCAATTCTGCCTTGTTTATCCTTTTTTTGAAAAGATTTAATTTCATTCACATTTATTACCTTACCAAGAACATTCACAGAATTTAGGCCTACTTCTACTTGCTTTATCTTTAAGGTTTTATTTGTTCCATCAAATAATTTTACGTTCAATTCATTTGCAACTATGTGTGCTGCACCTTCTTTAGATATTAAGTCTTGTAGTTCTATTAACTTTTTATTTATTTTCTCTTCTATATCTTGTTTAGAAAGTCCTGTTGTCTCTACAATTTTGTTTATGATTGTGTTGTAACCAAGAATCATGTTATTCCTAATTTTAATTTATATAAAAAGGTTTTGTTATGCATAGTTCGGCGTAACTGTTGCAGATGCACTAGCCATAGTATCTTCACTAAAGTAACATTTATTTGCTTGTTTTGCTTGGTCATAACCAGCAGAGAGGTATTCATAATGCCACCATTCTCTTCCGTAATTTGCCCAGCCTGCTCTGCACATTATATTACGCAAGTCTCTTATGTCTTGTTGCGAAGTTCCTTTTTTAAGCTGTACATCTAAAGCACGTCCAGAAACATGCCTACATACAGAATAACGAGGTAAGTCTTCTATAATTGCTAAAGTATTTAGATCATTTTGTGAAAGCCAATTTCTTGCAGCTTCTATGCGCTGTTGCGTTGTGCCTTCTACGTTTGGTACTCTTTTTTCTAATTCGTATTTATCTTCTATTCCAATAGGGCCACATGCTTCAACTCTTCCTGCTAAAAATGCTAAGAATGCGTTACGTTGTGATTCTGATGAACGCGCTGCATCGTTAATTATTATATGTTGAGATGGATTTGATATAACTTGCCTTATCCTTTCTATCTGCCCAACACTTTCTTGTTTGGCGCAACATGTTGATTTTAAACATTTAACTTCTTCATCTTGTGGTATTGGAATTAGGCTTTCAGCTAAACCTCTGCATTGGCCTGATGTTGCTATGGCTGTTTCTTCTATAATATTTTCTTCTGCATTAGAATAAAACAATTCTTCTTCATAATCATATGTTTCTGTATCTTGATATTCTGGTATTGGTTGTGATGGATTAAATGCTAATTTTATATTCCCTTTGTTTGTCTCTAAGTCTACTTTAATTAATTCACCAGACCTAACTATATTTATTGTTGGGAAATATTGTGTTAGTTTAGATTGACATTCACTAAATTCTTTATCTATACAATTTTCTTGTATCGTGTAGTACAAGTCTCTATATACTGAAAGTGGCGGTCTTGTTGTGCTTGTTAATGGTTTCATAACTAAAACAGAACCTTCTGCGCTTTCTACCGGTAAGTTTACATCTGATAATGTAATTATTAATTTACTGCCAGAGAATTCTGTATTTATTATATTAGAATTGTTTACATTTTCTGTATATATTTGAGCATATTTAATTTGGGTTTCTGGGTTCTCCATATTTAGATCATTTTTATAATCTAGCTGTGTGTATTTACTTTCATATTTATTTATTTTATTTTTAAATTTATTTTTGAATTGTGATATAAACTCTTGGCTTGGATTTAACACTGGGCATGAATTCCATAATACATAGCCATCTCCTGTTTTTTCGCATCTATTGTTTTCAGAATAGCCGCCATTGTTTGCTAATGTTTCCCAAGTTTCTTTAGAAGCATATTTTGCAGATAGATCTAAATAAATGTTTATTTTCTCAGATTCATCATAATTCTTAATTAAATTTACTGCTCTTAATCCAACTAGGTCTTGTTTGTTTGCTTCCGTTGTACTTATTATGTAAAATAATACAGAGAGTATTACTGCTGTGAATATTACGAATATTGGTAAGAAAACTCCTTTTTTATTCATTATATTTTCCTCAGTGCTATGTCTGCTCTTTCTATATTTGTACAATCAAAACAACCAAAGTACATGGTTACTGTTGCTGTTTCTCCGTTCTCTAGCGGAATAGACATAGATTGAGCTAAATGGCTGTAACTTCCTACCTCAAATACTTCTGGTTCTCCAAGACGCAAGAAATTATTTTGCCCTATCTTTATATTAAAGTTCCATGTTGCTTCTTTGCTCTTTCTTGTTGCTTCGCTTGTAGCAATTATGCTTGCTGGTTGTCCTTCTACAACTGGTAATTTGCTTAATAATGTTTTGAGCTCTTCATTTAATTCATCTTTATAATTTTCATCTTTGTAAGCCAATGATATTAATTCTCCTACTGTTAATGCATTGTTATTTTGTTGTATTGACGTTGGTGACCTAATAATTGCGTTTAATTCTGAACTAGAACTGTATGCTTCTGGTCTTATAACTAAATTTGGTGATTGCTTAATTCCTATCACAAAAAAGATAGTGCCAAAAAAAATTAAGATGAGTACTAGCAAGACAACTGACTGAAAAAAATACAGTGGATAACTAATTCCTTTTTTATTAAACAAGTTTTATCACCTGTGTAATCATGTGGCCAGTTTTTATTTCTCCATTTTGGAAGTATGAAACTAATTCTTTTCTTGTGAGACATTTGTATTTCTCTAAATTGCTACAGATTGGAAGATAGGATTCCTGACTAATATCTAGATTGCTTGCTGATGTTAATGTATTTCCGTCTATATCATCTACAAGAATAACATAACCAAATCCCTCTTTTGAAAAACATCTGTTTAATGTATCAAAATTAATTTTTTGGATGTCTATAATCCCTAGATGTGTTCTAGTTCCGTCATTGTAAGCTAAGCAAGAATCAGAATACATTAAGTTTCTAGTTAGTAAAAAAGTTTCGAGGCCTATAGTATCTATGTCTTCGTTTAAGTATCTTAATGTTACTATTAAAATAAAGATTGCTACAACTATTACAATCATTAAGTTAACTGCTATCTTTACTATATCCAATATTCCTTTTTTATGCATTTTTTCTTATTTTTATAACATTATTCTGTAATTTTTCTTCTGTAATTTCTATGAGGCTATTTCTTGCACAATGAAATGCTGCAGGTGTTCTTTTTTCTTCTATATAATTTGCTTTTACTAAGCACACTTCTTTGTTTATGTCTATTTCAATGCCTTGCTTTGTATTATATTTGTATTCTAATTGGTGGGGTGCAGGTAATGCTGCATCTCTAAGAAATGCATAGTCTCTTGATTCTACTCTTAAATTGTGGAGGTGATCGTCTTTTATTCTTGCTGTACCAGCGAGCAGAACTGCTGTTACTATTAAAAGAAAGAATAATTCTGTTAATAGCTCTGTTGATATTAATAATCCTTTTTTCATTTTATGATGCTGCCTGTAATTCATTATAATATCTTCTTGCAGTCGTAGCGTATGCTCTTGTTTCATTGCAACAATAATTATTATCATCAATAACGCCTGCCCTGCCCGGTCCTGCATTGTAGCCTGCTGCAATATTTTCTACTGTAAGCGGGATTCCTCTTCTTGCTAATATTTTTTTAATATAAACAATGTAATCTATTGCTGCGACTACTGCTTTTCTTTCATTAAATCTCTCATCATACAAAGCAAGCTGTGTTGTTGGTGTTGCACTTCTAAATCTATCAAGCGCTGCCCCATAATTTCTATCACATCCACTAGTAAATTGCACTCCCTGTCCTGTTCTTGGATCTGTTACTGGATCTAATACTCTTAAACCAAGGCCTTTGCCTGTGGTTGGCATTATCTGCATTAACCCTGCAGCACCACAATGAGATACTGCATATGGATCCCAGGTATTACCTGTCTCTATTTTTACTATAGAAATAACTAATGAGGGATCAACTCCCTTTTCTTCTGCTTTTTGTCTTATGAATGGCATTAGTTCTGACTGTAGTTCTGATAATGAACTTGGTGTTTGCGCTGCAGTTAATTTACTTATAGCAAAATTATTTGAGAAATCATTAAATGTTGCACTACAAATATATTCTGTTGCTATTTCTATGCACCGCAATGGAACCTGTAGCCAGGTATTTCCTTTTTTGTAATAAAGACCTAGGTTTCTTTCTTGTTGCGGTAATTTGTCTACCTTTGTTTTTGATATTGCTAGTTCTATTTCTGCCCTGCTTACTAAATTTGGATCTATGCTATTGTGATTTTCTATATATCTCTCTGCTGCTTCGAAATTTTCTGCTGTTGGCTTTGATCCTAGTTCCATAAACTGCGGAGCAGGATAGAAATGACCTGGTTCTCTATTTGTTTCTGTTGTAGTTGTATCTGGCGGTACTGCTAGATCTAAATCAAAAAGTGTTGTGAGGCCTTCAATATTAGGAACGCCTTCTGGAACTATAAAGCCTGCTTCTTTTACTTTTACAATTGGTATGTAAGATTTTATTCTAATAGTTTCAAAGGTTACAGATAATTTATTTAACAATCCAGTTACGTCTACGGGAGTAACACCACTTCTAGTATAAACAATAGGTTTTGGTGCTTTTTCTCCTGTTGGACTATTTACTCTAATGGTTTTGTCATCCTTTACAAAACTAAGTACTGTGTATGTTTCTAGGTCTTCAGTAGAAAACTGTTCTGAATTTACTTCGTCAAAGTTTTTGAATTTATAACAATCATAGGGATCACATTCTACGTTGCCGGTTATTATATTTCTATCAATGTCACACAAACATATTGTTGCTTCTCTTGGTTGTACTCCTGGGTAGGGTATTTCATTTCCAACTTGCCTTAAACTAAAACTTACTATATTACAATCATTATTATAAAACAAGAACTGAGATGAAGGTGCACCAGAATCTAGATCCTTAAGTATTTCCTTTAAGCCATTACTACCATCCCAAGATTTACTATTTGAGCAACTTGCTTTATCTGGTAGTAGTATGTCTGAAAATATTGGTGCTTTCAATACAATTATAATTATTAATAATACAGCGACTATTAAACTAAAAAGTGCATATGTCTGTATATCTATTGACCCCTTTTTATTTTTCATGTTATTTCAATTATTTAAGAATTAGTGGGTATTTATTTCTTATGGTGTTATATTTGATATTAATGCTGATCCTGTTTGTGCTTGGTCCCTTAAATTAGAGCCAACTAAATTTCCATATTTTATAACGAAAAAAGCCACTAGGGCTAGGACAATTAAAATTAAAATCGCTATAACTAAGGTTTCAAGTGATAAAGAAACGGCTTTTTTATTCATTTCAACATTGGATACCAGAGCAGTCTACATTAAGACTTCCTGTTTGAGTTATGCCTCTTCTTCCATCATCTGCTGTCAATTCTGGATTAACACTGGGTGCACATGACATTCTCTTAGGTTTTGTTTCTGGGTTTGCATCATCATCAACTAAAAATGTTTGTTTACAATAACCTGATTCTTTTTGATTTGTAGAAGGCAGATTCCCTGCACTTTCACATAAACTAGTGCATGTTTGTATTGCTAAATCTTTTGCTTGGCCAGCACTGCCACCAAATAAATCTCTAACTTTCCCAACAATGCTACCAAAACCGCCTGCAAAGAAAGCAATTAGAATGACAAGCACAACTAAAACAATTATTGCTATAATAATAACATTCATCGGCATTCCTTGTGCTTTTTTGTTAAACATTCATCACACCTTTTAATTAGTGATTATTATAATGTTTCTATATAAACCTTTTGGTTAGCTTATACATAAAAGTTGCTGACATTCGTTGTTGCTATAAGCTGATTGATATATTGCCTCTGCTATGATATTCTGTCCTGCTGCATTTGGATGTAAATGATCTCCGCTATCAAACTCTGGCTTTAGTGCTCCTGCCCCATTATTGAGTGCAGCATATATATTAACAGACATATCTACATTCTCTGCTTCAGTTAAGATCCAATTATTTATACTAATAATTTTATTTTGTGTGTATTGATTACATGTCACTGTAGATGATTGATAACCGCCACAAGGAGTTAATGTCAAAGCTATGACTCTCATATTATTTTGTTTTCCCTTTAGGTACATCTCTGCCAAATTATCTTTTATATCTTGTTCTGGCCCTGCAATGTTGTTTATTCCGCCTTGTATTATTACATCTTTATAATTCTTAGATGTTATATCCACATCAAACCTAGCAGACATTGCTGCTGTTCCTTGCCCTTCAATACCATATTCATTGAAAAGTTGAGAACCACAAAGCGAATTTAATCTTTGGACATATATTCCTGATGCAGTAATTGAATCACCAATAACGCCTGCATCACATTTTGCTGAACCTGTTGGAATTAATGGGGGGTTTAGACCTAGTCTGCCTCTTTCTTCTGCTATTCTTCTTTGCTGTGCTTGTTCTAGTGTAACAGGGAGCAAACATAAATTATTTTCAAACGGATAGAAATCAATTTCTACATAATCATTAAAATTCAATGTTGACAATGGTTGCTGGTCTGCTTGTGCTGTGTTTCTATAGTCTGAAAAACCGCAAGGCGTCTTTGTAAGTTGTTGTGATTTTACTTCTTCGTCTTTATAATTAAGTACAAATTTATTATTTTTTAAGTTTATTGAAAAGTCAGCTATTGTTTTTAGTACTGCTGTTGTATATTTACATTCATCCCTAACATTTGTTTCTAAGCATTTATTTACTATGGATAATAATTTGTCAAATTCTTCAGATGCTATAGTTGCTCCTTCTAATTTTTCACATTTTTTGAGTCCTGTTGTTGTTGCTTTTGGAACTAGTGCTGATTTTTCGTTGCTAAATTTGTATAATGCTATTCCACTTTCAACATTTATTTCATCACTCCCACTTACATCTGTAGCAGAATAAATAGTATCTTCTTCAACAAACTGTCTTTCAACTGGTGTAAAGTCTAGTATGTTTAATTTTCCTCCTTCCTGTATTGGATAGCTTAATCCTGAATTTTTAAAATATGTAGTGTCTGGTGCATCAATTGGTGTTGTTTTGGTTGTTACTCCACTCGAGAATTCAACTTGTTCTATACTATTTGTTCCAAAAAATGCTGCTTCATCTACTTCTGCTCCACTGTGAACACGTATTGCTGTGGCCTTATCTCTATTAACAATTTCCATAATATATAATTCCGGTGTTTTAGGATAACTAATTTCACAGTAGCATTCTGCTGATAGAGAGAGTTTACATTCTCTATAACTATTTACAAATTCATCATAGAATGGAAGGTCTCTGTTTACGCCTAATTCTTGTCTTTCCCTGTCTGCTTGACTTTCCCCTAACAAATTTGGTATGGTATTGGATAGAATTATATATACCCAATACAATAAACCAATTACTGCTATTATTATCAAAAATAACATTATTGGCTTTCTTAAAGACAATTCCATTTTATGAACCGAACCTGAATATATCTTTTAATTTATCTAATATAACTCCTGATTTTCCTCGAAATAGAAATACAATTCCAATTATTATTATTAAAATTATTAGAGCTAATATTAACTTAATTATGATATCGAGTTCTAAATCTGCTTTTTTGTTCATGCGTTGCATAGTAAATTCACTTCGTCTGCATCTGCCAAATATGCTACTGCTGTCATTTCTGTTTTTTCTCCTGCAATTTCGCTAATGGGTATAAAAAAGTAGGTTACCTTGTGACCTGGCGCAGCTGCAAAAAGTATATAATATTCTTTGTTAGTTGGCAGTGATTTATAATATTCTTTATATCCAGATAAATCTTTGTTCGTCCCTGGTTTTGTATTAGACAGATACTCTGCATATGTTGGACTGTCTGTTCCTCTTGTCTTTGTATCAAAAAGATATTTGCCAAGGTTAGAGATTTTTATATCTTTAGCCCTTATACTTTGATCAAATACAATTGATCTACAAGGGAAGCAAAATGTTTCTCTTGAGAATAGCTACGACTCTTTAGGCTGGCAGCTTTAT
>CAYJQZ010000010.1:0-15600 GCA_964372555.1 Candidatus Woesearchaeota archaeon
AGGGGCGAGGCCCCTAATAAATATTCCTAGAAACAAGATTCAGGACAGAGCCTATATCAAAAAGAATTATAATCTTTTAGGAAATATCGTCTTTCCATGTCTCTTGGTTTGCCATCTATATTTTCTTAATCCAGCAGTTGCTCCATATCCGCAAGAAGCACATTTTTTATGTCTAACATGATAAGAACGTTTACCACATCTTCTGCATCTCTGAACTAAATTTCTTTTCCCACTCTTCTTGCCCATTGATCCTGTGCCCATTTAAACCACCTAAGCTGTAGAAATAAATATTATTGTATCTCCTCTAATAAAGACAGTACCAAGTTTTCTTGTAGTTTCATTATCTATTTTCTCTTCACAACTTTCAAGAACCATATTTACATGCTGATCAAACGATCTTAATTTACCAATAAGCTGTTTTCCACTTTTTAAGTCTATTATAACTCCCTTTCCCTTTGCTTCATTTAAAGTATCAAACGGTCTCAATTCCATTATTTCAAGGCCTTCAAACGACTATATAAACTTTCCCATGTTAAACAAAATATATTTAAACAGATCAGATTCTCAACAAACTTATGGTAGTTTATCAAGAACGTTCAAAGAGAAAAGTAACTGGCGGTAGATACAGAGTTTATAGAAAAAAAAGATTAGCTAATACAGGTTCAGTACCTGCACTAACAAAAGTAGGAGAAAGAATAGTTAGAATTAGAAGGGGGCAAAGTGGAAGTATAAAACAGCTATTACTTTCAGCTAATAAAATAAATGTAATTAACCCTAAAACAAAGAAATCTCAGATAACAGAAGTAGTAACTGTAGTAGAGAGCCCATCTAATAGACAATTCATAAGAAGAAACATAATTACAAAAGGCACAATCCTAGAAACAAAATTAGGAAAAGTTAAAGTAACATCAAGACCAGGACAGGAAGGAACATTAAACGGCGTTCTTATTTCCTAAATTTCTTTATATTTGTATAAATAAGAACTAAAACAAGAATAACTACAACTATAGTCATAACTACTAAGAGTGGATCTAAACCCTTACTCCTATTTCCAGCGCTAACTTGAGTTGTATCTAAACTAGTAAAGCCTGTTGCAGGAGAACTATCCAAATCCTTTCCTACTTTCAAAAAAGGAATATTAAAGTATAACACTATATTTCTTTCTTCTTCGTCTTCATCATAATGAGTTATAATCTGCTGTAAAAACATAAAAGGCATAAATTTATAAGTATAATTGAGTTTAATTTCCTCGCCAGCTGTCAATATTTTTTCTTCATAGGGCATCCTATCTAAAGATAATAATACTTTAGTAGGTTTAGGTCCTATTTCCTTTATTATAATGCTATTTCTTATTAAAGCAACGCCAGTATCAGGATCAACAACATTAAAGTCAAGTTTAGTGCCTTCATGTAATCTTAAATAAGTTCTAGAGAATAAGGGCAGGGAAGATACAGCATTTTCTCCATAAGGTATTTCAATCTCGCTATAAGGCTGGCTAATATCTAAAGCTGCAAATGAAACAGGCACAGCCAATAAAATGATTAGGAGAACCAATAATCCATATTTTAATTCCATAATAAACATGCAAACTGTAAATATATTTAAGCATTACTAAGTTACTTCATAATTGTTACTCTTCTTTAGTTAAATAAAATAGAAAGCTTTATATATAACTATATTTACTAATATATAAAGGTTTTTGTAAATTCAAGAGGGGTGTAATTTTTAGGGGGAAAGTTGCAAAAAAATGCCTGCAGAATATATTAAGAAATGTCCTGAATGCGGTGGAACTAATCTTTTAATCCAAAAAGACAAAGGAGAAGCAATCTGTAGAGACTGTGGTCTAGTTATTGAGGAAAAAATGATTGATTTTGGCCAGGAATGGCGTGAATTCTCTGATGAACAAGCATCAAAACGTAGAAGAACTGGCGCTCCGATGTCATGGACCAAGTTTGATAGAGGTCTAGGAACAGACATTGGACAAAAAGGAGATATCTATCAATTAAATGCTAAGGGTAAAAACAAATTCTTCAGATTAAGAAAATGGCAGCATAGAATAAGCACTGCTATTGAAAGAAATTTAAAATTAGCTTTAGCTGAATTAAAGAGAGTAAGCTCATATTTAAAATTACCAAAGTCAGTTGAAGAGGAAGCAGCTAGAATCTACACTATGGCTGTTCAAAGAGGACTAGTTAGAGGAAGATCAATGGAGTCTGTAGTTGCAGGTTCATTATATGCTTCTTGCAGGCGTCATGAAGTTCCAAGAACTTTAGATGAATTAAGCGAAGCTTCTGGTATTGATAAAAAAGAAGTAGGCAGAACATACAGATTTATTACAAGAGAATTAGGTATTAGAATATTACCAAGTAACCCAATAGATTATTTACCAAGATTTGTATCTGCTCTAAAATTAAGTGCTGAAACTCAAAGCAAAGCAGTTGATATTTTAAATAAAGCAAGAGAGGCAGAATTAACTTCAGGAAGGGGGCCAACAGGTATTGCAGCTGCTTCATTGTATGTTGCAGCCCTAATGAATAATGAGAAAAGAACTCAAAGAGAAGTAGCAGATGTAGCAGGCGTCACAGAAGTTACAATTAGAAATAGATACAAAGAATTACTTAAGGAACTAGATCTTAAAGATAAAATAAAAAAGAAGTTGTTAAAAGAAATAGAAACTGAAGAAGCATAATGCCTAAAGCAGAATTCTTAGCATACGTAAGAGAAAATAGACTATCCAATCCCCCATCTTCAACAGGAAAGATTAGGCACATTAGACAGAGAGTATTGGGGAATCCAAGGTGCATCGGCATTACAGAATCAAGACTGGAATCTTTTTGCGATGTAAAAATAAGAGATGAAGAAGGCACTTGCATAACCTTATTAGATATTATTTTTGTTGGAGAAGAGGAAGTTTATTTTGTAGAAGTAAAAGAAAGTAAAACAGGATTATATTCCCATAATACTGGTGAAAAACTTCAAGATGCATATCAGATTGTTAAAAGAAGATTTAGTTTAAGTCCAACAGTTATTACTGCATATATGGATGGAAATAGAATAAAAACAAGACAAATGCATAGAGCCTTAGAAGATCTTACATAAATCTTTATATAATAGTAAAACTGTAAAATTATATGAGTATATTTAGTTCATTAGCAGGATTCTTTGTCAGCAGTAATAAAGGTTTTACATTTAAGCAACTTCTTGATTTATACAAAGACTTAGGAATTTTATATAGCATAGTTGAAAATTTTCCAGATGAGGCTAAAAGTGGAAGAGTACCAAGAAGCACAGGTCCCTTTTGGGAAGGTTGTGATTTTAAACAGTTAGCTAGAGTAGGTCGCTTCCTAAGTTCAGTTTATGGAAACTTTATCTCATTTTTTAGAACCATGGAAACAAGAATACCTTCAGGTTATAGTAAGACAAATCCATATGAATGCCAGTTTGTAAAAACATATGGTAATACACCACTAGTAGTGATACTAGATAAAGGGGCGCCGCCATTTACTAAAAATGCATCAATCCTTAGAGTAGTTTTCGGAAGAAACATAAATGAATTAAGGGCAGTAGCAACAGATTTTATAGCAAGGCAAGTAGATATTGAAGCAATCCTTAGATTTATGATTGAAAAAAAGGGCAGTACAAATAGTGCTGATAGAGTAATAGCAGCAAGGGCAGAAACTGCAAAAAATGCCTATAATAGAGCAGTTCCAAATGTACAATCTTTACTAAGATCTTTACCACAAATGGAAACAATCTTAGGCGTATCAAGGAAATGAGCCTAAAATACATAAATCTTTATATATAATTTAAATTTCTTATTTCTATGACAAGTTTAGTTGCATGCTTAAGCACTGGAAAAGGAACATGGGGGCACGTATCAAGATTAATAGCAGATGGACAGTGGGATAAGATATTTCTAATTACAAATGAATTCGGTAAAGAAAATTTTAATAATGAAAAACAAGCTGAATTAATTTCTGTAGATTCAAGAAAGGGATTAGAAGATCTAAGAGATGATATAAAAAATGCATTAAAAGGAAAGATAAGTGATACAGAAGTAGCTATTAATTTTATTTCTGGTGAAGGAAAAGAACATATGGCTTTACTCTCTGCAATTATACAATTAGGTTTGGGTGTCAGATTTGTTGCTCTAACTAAAGACGGTGTTAAAGAAATATAGTGTAAAGACTAGCAAACTTTAAAACCTACTGAATTCTATTATTTATTATGGGTGAATTATTTGATAAAATATTGAAATCAGAAGAATCTCTTTTCCTTAATCCCCAATTTTTAGATTATGACTATCAACCCAAACTAGTTCCATTTAGAGAAGAACAGCAGCAATACATAGCAACATGCATTAAACCTTTGTTGCAAAGAAGAAACGGTAAAAATCTTATAATATTGGGTAAGCCGGGTGTAGGAAAAACTGTATGTTTAAAACACGTTCTTAATGAATTAAAAGAAGATTATTCACACGAAGTTCATTGTCTATATGTAAATTGCTGGAAAAAGGATACATCATTTAAAATAATAACTGATATATGCGAACAAATTAATTATAAGTGGATTCATAATAAAAACTTTGATGAATTAATGAAGGCTTCTGCAGAAACAATAAATGAAAAATCAGCAGTTATTGTATTAGATGAAATAGATAAATTGCAAGATCAAAATATTATTTATAATTTATTAGAAGATTTATACAGAAAATGCCTAATATTAATAACAAATGATCAAAATTTTATTTCTAAATTAGATACAAGAATAAAATCAAGATTACTGCCAGATCTGCTTGAATTTAAACCATACAACCAAAATGAAACAACAGAAATACTAAAACAGAGGATACAATATGCATTCGTTCCAAATATTTTAGATAGTGATGCATTTGACACGATCACTAAAAAAACATATGAATTAGGGGATATAAGGGCGGGTTTGTTTTTATTAAAACAAGCAGGAGAAAATGCCGAAAACAAAAGTTCAAGGAAGATTACTTTAGAATATGCATGTGGGGCTGTAGCTTCTTTATCATTAATTAATTTAGATGACAATGATAATTTAGAAAAACTATTTGGTATTATTGAAGAAAATTCTGGAAAAAATAAAAATGAAATATTCAAAATATACGAAAAAAGAGAAGGAAAAAGTCTTAGAACCTTCCAAAGAAAGATTAGTGAGTTAGAAAAGGAAAATAAAATAATAACCAGAGAAGAGACAGATCTTTTTGGTAATAGACAAACAATTATAGAAGTTAAGAAGTAAATTCTACAATATATATCTTGCAGTAAACAAATACGCGACACGACACGGGGATGCGCATAAGGCTTTTTAAAAGAAATCCCCAATTAGTTCTATAATTAAAATGGAGGTGCAAAAATGCTGCCAACAGACTTTGATATTGAAAAAATATCAAAAATATTCAGTTTACAAATAAGAAACCTGCCACTAGAAGGTTTAGACCAAAAAAGGGGAGGGATAAAAAATGAATATCATAAAAAAGACAAGAGAAGAGGTGCTTGATTTGCTAGACAACGATGAAATAACACCAGAAGAAGCAGCCTTTATGATTGGTTATGTAGAAGACTAATAACAAATATTTAAAAATAACAATTTATTCTTTTTTGTATGAAGTTGCTAGCATTTACAGACACACACATAAGCAAACCAGCCCTAAATAAAATAAAAGATAAAGCAATAAAATACAAACCAGATTTAATGATTTGTTGTGGTGACCTTTCTTTTTTTAGCTCTGGCCTAAATGAAGTTGCAAAGTTCTTAAATAACTTAAACATTAAAACTTTGGTAATACCTGGAAACCACGAATCTCCTGAAGAAATAAAAGAGATATGTACAAAAAATAAGAACTTAATAAATTTGCATAAAGGGTTATATGATTACAATGATTATCAATTCTTCGGTTGGGGTACTGGGGGTTTTTCATTCATAGAAGAGGAATTTGATAACTTAGCAAAACAATTTAAGAAAAAATATGATAAAAAGAAAAAACTAATATTTATTACACACGCGCCAATTTATAATACAAAATTAGATGAACTTTCTTTCGGTCATCGTGGCTGCAAAAGCACTAGGAAATTCATAGAAGAAGTTCAACCAGTATTAACTTTATGCGGCCATTTCCATGAGAACTTCAAAAAACAAGATAAAATTAAAAAAACATTAATTATTAATCCTGGACCAGATGGAACAATTATAGAATTGCAATCAAAAAAATGAGGAGATTTTAGATCTCCCCTTTTTGCTATACTTCACCTCTTTTTCCCAAGAAAAAATTAGGAAAAAGATAAGGATTTACGCGTAAAGCCGCTTAAATACTTTACTATTCTACTTCTTAAGAAATACTTTTTGATAATTAGAGTAAATAATTTTCTCAGTCTCGTCTTCAGTTACATTCTTTATATTCGCAATAGCCTTTATAGTTTCTTTTATATAACTAGACTCATTCCTTTCTCCTTTGTAAGGGCTTAGATAAGGAGCATCAGTCTCAGTTAGTATATTGCCCAAAGAAACTCTTTCTACTACCTCTTGAAAATGCTTTAATCTTGTGATTATTGCAGGTATAGACAAATAAAAACCCAAATCCTCTGCCTTCTTTACTAATTTTAGATTTCCAGTAAAGCAATGTAAAACCACATTTTTCAATTTAGAACTTTCTAATATTTCTAAGCATTCAGCCTCTGCTTTTCTTGTGTGAATAACTATCGGTTTCTTTATTTCTTCAGCTAGCTTAATTGCCTTCCAAAAAACTTCTTTCTGTTCTTCTAATTTGCAATCTACTTCAGGAGATTTGTCCAATCCAATCTCGCCAATTGCAATTATTTTATCTTTATTTTTCCTAATAAATTTAATTTCTTCATCAACATCTATAGTTCTAGCTTCTCTTGGAACACCATCATAATGTCCCAAGCCTACAGCATCCAAAGGATAAATTCCTAAAGAAGCTTTTACTATATCATATTTCTTGCTTAATTCTAAAGCCCTAACATTGCTTTCATGATCAACACCAGAACATAGAATAGCAACAACGCCAGCTTGCTTTGCTCTTTCTATTACTTGATCTAGATCTTTACTAAACTGATCAAATCCCAAATGTGAGTGTACGTCAACTATCATAAAAACAAGAAATTAAACTCTATTTTTAAAATTAACTAAATGGACTAAGTATAAACTTAAACAAACTTATAATAAACGGACTTAAATTAATTAGTATCATAATTAAAATAACTAAAGAAATAAAGCCAAGTATTTTCAAAGATTTCTTCTGATTTTTTGTAAACTTAAACATAAAAGTATAAAACATTCTTCCGCCATCTACAGGACCCAGGGGCAATAAATTAAACAACCCAACACCAATACTTATATTAAAAATCCAAAATAATAACATACCAAACCAACTAAATATTTCATACAACCAAGAAAAAGGTTTCAAATTATCTTTTAGTTCTACTTTTAGTCCACTAAAAGATAACCCAATAAAGGCATTGCTATTATTCTCAGGATGAGATGCTAAAGTTAAATTGTAATAACTATTATTAGCTTTTACATGCAAAATATCACCAGGCTGCTTACTTGACAAGACATTGCTAAGAACCAAAGGATCATTTATTTCCAATCCTTCAACTTCTTCTAATACATAACCAGATTTTAATCCACTGTTGTTTACAGGTAAACTTTCATTCACGCCAGCAATTATTAAACCATTTACTTCAGTCATGCTATTTGCTGCGGGAACAAAAACAAATCCCAATATTAAAATTACAACTATTCCTAAAATTATATTTGAAAAAGGGCCAGCAGATAATACAAATAATTGATCTCTAGCACTTTTTTTGTTTAATTGTTTTTCATCAGGCTCAACAAATGCAGCCAATATTGGACCAAGAAAGGCGAAACCAGAGGATTTAATTTTAACATTTTTTAATCTTGCATAAATCCCATGAGAAAATTCATGAACAATGGCAACAACCAATATTGCAATTATCCAATGCCAAAAAGATAAAATAGGTAATTGTTCACTAACTCTAATCCCTGGTAGCAGGGGAGCTAAAGCAGCAGGAGCCTTTGGTACAAATAAAAAATTGTAAGTTGCATAAACAATAAATGCTAAAGTAACAGCCATACCAATAAAACCAATTATAATGCTTAGGTAACCAAGGAAGTTAAGGCTTTTTGGGAATTTCTTTGCTATTTTATCCATTAACTTTATACCGATATTTGTTTTATACAAAGCAAAGACTTTCCACTGAACCTCAAATTTATTCCTATAAATTTTAAATATAATAAGCAAAAATATATAGAATATCACTAATAACAATAGATCGTAATTCATTATTACTTCTTCCTAACAGGTCTTAAAGCGTGTGAACTGCATTTTTTACAACTTATTTTTCCTTTTCTGACCTTAGCAGGATCACATCTCATTTTGGTTTTACATTTTCTACAAACAAAAACATTACCAAACAATCTTTTACCAGCTTCAGGAAACTTTACCATTTATTTCACCTGCATTATAATTTTTTCATCCATAATTAACCAATAATTCACTACCATTCCTTCTTTTACTTTATCCTTAAATTCATCTGTGATTTTTATATCAAAAGTCTCAAAACTTTCATTGTCCATTACAGTAGCACTTTCTCCATGAACAGATAATACTTGCGCATTTTTCTTTTCTATTATAGGGACAACAACGTTGTCGCTTGAAGGACACAAGTGTATCTTCTTTTGTTGATTAATGAGACCAACAGCTTCTATTCTGCATTTAGAAGAGCCGTGTTTTCCAGTTTTAGATGTTTGTATATCTCTAACAACACAAGCAACATTATCAAATATAACATAACCACCCACTCTTAGATCACCTGCTTGCATCAACTTTGTTTCAGCCATAAAACCTAGGGAATTTAGAGGCTTTATAAATGTTTTCGTTAAAATTAAAAAGTAAGTTTTAAATATCTTGTTTTTGCACTGAATTTCATGTTAAAGACAAAAGAAAAAGATTTCATAGAAATAGACTATGTAGGTAGAATAAAAGAAAGCAATGAAATATTTGATTTAACATCTAAAGAATTAGCTGAAAAAGAACACATTCATAATCCAAATGCGCACTATGGGCCTAGAATAATCTGTTTAGGTGAAAACCAAATTCTAAAAGCAATAGATAAATTTCTAGTAGATAAAGAAATTGGTAAGGATTATACACTAGAACTTAAGCCAGAAGAAGCATTTGGTAAAAAAGATATAAACTTAAGTAAAATTGTGCCAATAGAAACACTAAGAAAACAAAGAATAAATCCATTTCCGGGCCTACAAATTGAAGCATCAGGATTGTTAGGTACAATAAGGTCTGTAACCGGCGGCAGAGTTACTATAGATTTTAATCATCCACTTGCAGGAAAGAATCTTGTATATGAAATAAAGATAAATAGAGTAATAGAAAAAGATGAAGAGAAATTAAGATCATTAATAGAGAATATGTTTAATGTATCACCTGAAGGTTATACATTTGATGTTGAATCAAATAATGCAAAAATAAAGTTTAAACAAGTAATACCAACAAAAGCCAAAGAAGAGTTAAAGGCTAAAGCAAAGCAGTTAATTCCTAGCCTAGAAATTACATTTACCTAAGAAACTATTCTAGTATAATTAAGTTTAAATATTAGTTTTACAGTTTTAGCACTATGGAAAGTTTGCTTAGACAAGTTAATCAAAGAATAACTTCTCCCGGATTTAAACAGACACCTAAAAAGGTTACTCCAATAGATGAAGAACTGGAAGAATTAGTTGCAAAACAAAGAGCAAAGATCAAAGTATTTGGTTGTGGTGGCGGGGGCAATAACACAATAAATCGTATGTCTGAAGTAGGAATATCTGGCACAGAAACAGTAGCCATAAATACAGATGCTCAAGATTTACTTTATACAAATGCAAATGTCAAAATACTAATTGGTAGAGAATTAACTAACGGCCTTGGTGCAGGATCAATACCTAAAGTTGGTGAAGATGCAGCAAAGGAGAGTGAGAAAGAAATAAAGGATGTTTTGCAAGGTGCAGATATAATATTTATAACATGTGGTCTTGGTGGCGGAACTGGCACAGGTGCTGCCCCAGTAGTAGCAGAAGTTTCTAAAAAATTAGGAATTCTTACAATAGCAGTTGTTACTTTACCATTTGCAATGGAAGGTAATCGTAGATATGCCAATGCGATCTCAGGCTTAGAAAAATTAGAAGCAACAGTTGATACTTTAATAGTTATTCCAAATGATAAATTATTAGAACTTTGTCCGGGTTTACCATTGCATACTGCATTCAAGGTTGCAGATGAAATTTTAACTAATTCAGTAAAAGGCATAGCTGAGTTAGTAACTAAACCAGGTTTAGTAAACCTAGATTTTGCTGATATAAAAACAGTAATGGGAAAAGGCGGAGTTGCTATGATTGGTGTAGGTGAAAGTGATTCTGAAAATAGAGCAATAGAATCTGTAGAAAAAGCAATTCAAAATCCATTATTGGATGTAGATATTACTGGAGCAAATGGTGCATTGATTAATATTTCGGGTGGTCCTAATCTTACCTTAGATGAGGCAAGAAAAATTGTAGAAACAATAACAGAGCGTTTAGATGAGGATGCAAGAGTTATTTGGGGTGCGCAAATATCTGAAGATTTAGAAGCAACAATAAGAACATTGTTAATAGTTACAGGTGTAAGCAGTCCACAAATATTTGGTTCTAGAAAAGCTACTGTTGTAGCAGCAAAGAAAAAGAAAGACATAGAAGAAGAACTTGGAATAGATTTCGTAGATTAATTCTATAGTGAAATTGAAAATACTTCACCATTGCCATTATAACGATTTTTTAATTTTCTTAAATAACTATAATTCCCTTTACTCAATTCTAAAAAGTGTATAGTCTTCATATCTGATATTAAATCATTTTCTCTTGATGTTCCTTCTTCATGCGAGGTATTTTTCCAATTAAATAGGGTAGCTGCAAAGACCCTGATAGTTATGGGCGTCCTCTTAAAGATTTCAAAAGTTTCCTTTAATTTATTATAGTCTGCTTCTACATAAAAATAAAAAGTATTCAATCGACCAGCCCTATCTCTTGTAGTATTTCCATAACACAATAAAAAACCTTGACTAGAATTTAGTCTACATAGTTCCACAAATGTTTGTTTTTCACCTCTATTTTTATCATTTATTTTCATACCAAAATTGTCGCTTATACGCTTCTCAATCTTATTCCATATGGTCTCAGAAGCATAGTAAGTCCCAAATAAGAAAGAATCTATCGGATTTATCTCTCTTCTGCCCTCTTGAAAGCAACATATAAAACATCTAGCTTGCCCCTTCAAGGTACGCCACAGATAAATTTCTTCCGACATTTTTATCTAATATTCATGCCTGACTTTAAATAACTTTCCAATATAAGAATTAAAAATTTCTTAATTAAAATAACTGTATAAATAATATCCAGTAGCAGCAATACCACCAAGACCAATTAAGAAATTATACAAAAGCAAATAATTTTGTTCCCCCAAAATTTTACTATAGGCTTTGTCTAACGATTCATTAAAAGTCAGATCTCTCGTCCATCTTTCTACTATAGGCTTAGTTCTTCTAGAATATCTAATTGCTCCAACAATGGGAATAAAATCTCCAGGAGTTAAAGAAACATCAAAATTTTCACCAACTCTTGCTTCCAATGAACTAGCTCTTAAGTCAACCATATATAAAAAGTTACACAAAAAACTTTAAATACCTTTCTTTAATTTTAAGATAATAAGTAAAATGCTCCAAGAATTATAGCAATGTTGTAACATCCCAATAAGCTAGTATTAACTGTTATTCTATCTATTGTTTTTGTAGTAGTGGTCTGTTGATTATAAGTAGAGTCAGTCCTTCTTTGATATTTGAGAAGTCCAACAATGGGAATAAAATCTCCAGGAGTTAAAGAAACATCAAAATTTTCACCAACTCTTGTTTCCAATGAACTAGCTCTTAAGCCAACCATATATAAAAAGTTACACAAAAAACTTTAAATACCTTTCCTATACTCAAAGAATATGGAAGAGATAGTTACAAGACCTTCTTTAACACAACGTTTCAAATCATTTATTATTGAGTGTAGAAGGGTCTGGCAGGTTACAAAAAAACCAAATAAAGAAGAATTAATGATAATAGTTAAAGTAACAGGAATAGGAATATTAATAATAGGATTCATAGGCTTTGTTATTAATATGATTTGGGCGCTAGCTTTACAATAAAAATGGAAAATAAAATATTTGCAATAAGAACAACAGCAAACAGAGAAGAGCAAGTAATGGACTTCATAGATACTAATGTAAAAAAGAAAAATCTAGAAGTTTATAGTGTTGTTAATGCTCATGGTATGCGTGGTTATATTTTCATAGAATCTAAAACACAGGAAGATGCAGCTCAAGCGTGCTTTGGTATTCCTTATTCTCGTGGTCTATTACCTAAAGAAGTTAAATTCGCAGAAATAGAACCAATGTTAGAGCAAATAAAAGCCCCAATGAATATACAAGAAAGAGACATAGTAGAAATTATTCATGGTCCATTCAAGAAAGAAAAAGCAAAAGTAAAAAGAATAGATGAAACAAAAGAAGAAGTTGTAGTTGAATTATTAGAAGCAGCTATACCTATTCCTATTACAGTTAAAATGGACTGGGTTAAAGTTATAAGAAGAGAATCTGAAGAAGGTTCTGAAGAGAATAAAGAAGAATAGGTTTCCTACGAAAGTCTTATAAATTGTTTTCTAATCCAATAGATCATTAAAATGGGAAAGAAACAAACAGTTGAAGCTTTGATTGAAGGTGGAAAAGCGAGTGCGGCGCCACCACTTGGAAGTTCACTAGGTCCAATGAAAGTAAATATTGGTCAGGTTGTATCTCAAATTAATGAGAAAACTAAAGATTTCAAAGGCATGAAAGTCCCAGTTAAAATTATTGTAGATACTGAAGATAAATCATTTGAAATTACAATAGGTACTCCCCCTGCCACTCAATTAATTATGAAAGAAATTAATTTAGAAAAAGGTTCAGGCGAACCACACATAAACAAAGCAGGTGTTATTTCATTTGAACAAGTTATAAAAGTAGCAAAAATGAAATCATCTTCATTATTAGTTAATTCTCTTAAATCCGCAGTTAAAACAATAGTTGGTAGCTGTCAATCAGCAGGCATTTTAATTGATGGTAAAGATGCTAGAGAAATTCTAAAAGAAATAGATGAAGGTAAATATGATGTTTTAATTAATTCAGGAAAAACAGAGCCTGATGCTGAAAAGAAGAAAATGCTTGAAGAGTTAGGTAAAGAACTTGAATCGAAGAAGAAATTAGTTGAGAAGCAAAAAGCTGAAGCTAAAGCCGCAGCAGAGGCAGCAGCAGCTGCAAAAGCAGCAGCAACAGGAGCAGCTCCAGCAGCACCGGGTGCAGCGCCTACAGTCGCAGCTCCAGCAGCAGCACCTACAAAGAAAGAGCCCGCAGCGAAAAAGTAATTGCATAGGTCATTCTAAAAGTTTATATATCAAAATTAAATCATTATTATATCTTGGGGTTGTGTTCTAACTTGGTTATGAATCCTGCCTTGGGAGCAGGCAGTCCCGGTTCAAATCCGGGCAGCCCCATTCTTTTTTTTCTAAAGTTTTATGTAAAAATTCAATTTAAATATACAGAATTTGATAATAACAAAACCATCCAATATATTTATAAATCCTACTAAAATCACTCAATTACTTGTTTGTAAAAATGACAAAAACAAAGAAAGTTGGCTCAACAGGACGTTTCGGCGTACGTTATGGTTTAACTGTAAAACAAAAAGTATTGGCTGTAGAAAAAAAACAAAAAATAAAATATGAATGTCCTTCATGCTCTAAAGTTGCTGTAAAAAGAGTTGCCAAAGGAATATGGCAATGTAGGAAATGTGATCATAAATTTGCAGGTAAAACATTTTACCTAGGAGAATAAAATGGTAAATTACATGTGTTTGGATTGTCAAAAAGAAATTAAATTTGAAATAGTAAAAAAGAGAGTTAGATGTCCATATTGCGGGTCTAAAATTCTATATAAACCAAGGTCTACAAGCGCAGTTGTAGAAGCAGTCTGAAAAAATGACAGTCAATAAAGAAACAGAAGGTAAAATAGCGCAGCTTCAAATGATGGAGCAAAATATTCAAAATTTATTAATGCAGAAGCAAACATTTCAATCTCAACTTATAGAAGTAGATAGTGCTTTAGAAGAAGTGGATAAATCCAAGGGAGAGACCTATAAGATTGTCGGTGCAATTATGATATCAGCAGAAAAGGAAGATTTAAAAAAAGACCTGCAAGGCAAAAAACAAGTATTAGATTTAAGGATAAGCACCCTAGAAAAACAAGAAAATCAACTAAAAGACAAAGCTTCGAAAATACAGAAGGAAGTGTTAGAACATATAAAAGGAAAGGAAGAATAACAATGCCAGATCAAAACAGTTTTGAAGAAATAATGGAAGGACTAGCTTCTATAGAGAAAGATACTACAATACCAAAGAATGTAAGGGCAAAGGTAAAAAATGCGATAGTAATACTTACAGATGAACAAGAAAAGAACATTGGTATTAAGATAGATAGGTCTTTACAGGAGCTGGGGGACATAGCAGAAGACCCAAATATTCCCCCGCATACCAGAATGCAGATCTGGAGCGTCGTTTCTAGACTAGAAAGCAAGTAGAGCAAACATTATATCCTAATCAGTATAAACCAATTTGTAATTCTCTAACAGTAAAAGGGAAAAGAGAAATATTTATATAGTGGTTTTATATTATTACAGTAAAATGGCAGGCGTACTTGACAAATTATTTTCTAATAAACAACCAACAGACGAATTTACTGACGATTATGTTGAAATTAGTTCTAGACCAGTTGATAGGTCTGGTAAAGCAAAGGTTGTTGTAAGACCTTTCATTGTTGAAGATTTCGCTGATATTAAACCAGCACTTGATGCCTTAAGAGAAGGTTATACAATTGCTCTTATTAACATAAAGCCATTGAAAGATAAAGATTTGGTTGAATTAAAGAGAGCAGTAAGTAAAGTAAAGAAAACATGCGAAGCAATTGAAGGAGACATTGCAGGATTTGGGGACGATTGGATAGTTGCAGCTCCAGGCTTTGCACAGATATATAGGGGTGCAGAACCTTCACAAGGTCCTGGGCAATAAATTTTATAAAATTTATTTTTTTTAAATTTATTTATATAATCTAGCTAAAGCACTCTTTATTCTTCCATAAGCATCAGCAGAACAAATACCCTCAATTTCAGCAAGTGCAGAATCTAAAAGACTATTTCTTTCTTCTCTTATTCTTATTTTTAACAAATCAGTTAATTCAGCCCTTGTTCTAGTCTCGGCCTCTTCTTTTGTTTTATCAATCTTTTTTTCAACTTCTCCTTTTAATAAACCCAAATCATCAGCTAATTTCTCTTCAAGATAAGAAGTATAACCCAATAGATCATCTACGGACAAAACAGGTAGAGAATCATACAAGGCCTGATAGGCTCGAACATCAGGATTTCCCATTTCTGG
>CAYJQZ010000011.1:0-14878 GCA_964372555.1 Candidatus Woesearchaeota archaeon
TTATAATGATTTAATTCTTTTAGATCTTTAACCTTCAAGACAATTTTAGCCATGCCTTCTTTTCTCCATTTAGAAACTTTATCTCTATCACTTCTTAAAACTGCTTCTACAGATGCATGCGCTCCCTGACTAACAGCCTTACCTTTTGGTAATTTCAAATCTTGTCTGATTAATATTGCTTGTTTCATTTTCCTACAACCTTTACTTTACAACATAAGACTAAAGGCAAATAATATCCCCTATTAGTATCCATTAATTTATTGCCAACAGATTCAACATCAGCTAAAAGTTTATATAAATTGCCACCAACCATTATATCTTTGACTGGGTATTTAATTTCCCCTTTTTCTATAATAAAACCTTCAGCAACACCCAAAGAAAACTCTCCAGTAGTACTGTCCATTGTATGCACTCCAATTAAATCTTTAACATAAATTCCATTATCAATAGATGAGATAATTTTCTCCTCAGACTTATTGCCTTTCTTCATTAGTATATTACTCACATTAATAGAAGGAGCGCTGCTATAGCCCCTTACTGCATTTCCAGTACTTAATTTATTTTCATGATACGCAGCATGGGTGTCATATAAAAAACCCTTCAAAATTCCATTTACAATTAAATTATTTTTTCTAGAAACAATTCCTTCATCATCATAAGGCCTGCTCCCAGTTAAATCTTTAACAGTTGCATTATCTACTATTGTTATTTTCTTATCAAACACTTTTTGATTTAACTTATTTGTAAAGAAAGACTTACCTAACTGAACATTGTCTGCATTTATTGAAAACATAAAAGCTTGATCCATCAAATCAGCTAAAGCCTCTGGATGCAACAACAAACTTCTTTCTCCAGTTTGGGGCTGCATCTTGTTTCTCATACTTAAAAGCCTATTAACATCATTTTCAGCTTTACTATGTTTTATAGGTAACTTGGAACTATGAACCGCACCATAAATATTGTCTTTGCCATCCATTAGATCATTGAAAAAAACATTGTCTGCTTCTTTCTTTAATACATTTATTCCCTCTGAATTAATTATAGTTACATCACTAACAACTTTTTTGTACATTGCACTAACAATTTTAATATCTTTATTGATATCAAAAACACTTTTATTATAATTATCTATAAGGGAGTTTATATCTTCCAAACTAAAATCTAAAAGTTTTTCATTATATCCTAAACCCCTTTTTCCTTTTCTCTTATGATAAGCAAATCTTACAAACTTTGGATCTTCATTATTTAATTTAGCGATTTTGATAGCTTGGTCAACGCAATTTTTATAATTATTAGAATCTAAAGTACTAGCAAACCCTATTTTCTTTCCAATAGCAATCCTAATTCCTAAACCAGAAATATTTCCCTGAGAAACAAAATCTTTATTTCCTCTTTCAGAAATAATTTCAAAATTATCAGAAGTCTCATAAAACAATTCATACTGATCAACGCCTTTACTTTTTATATAAGACACAATTAAATTCAAATTATCTGACACTATTTACCACCAACCTTAACCATATCTATTTTAAAATGGGGGGCACCATCACTTACAGGCACCCATTGAGAACTTTTACCACAAGTTCCTTGCCCAAATTCTAAATCTTTTCCAACTAAATTTATTTTATTTAATATCTGCAAAATATTCCCACCTAAACTAACCATTTTTACCATTTCAGCTAATTCTCCATTCCTAATTCTATAACCAAATTCCGCATTAAATAGAAATTCTCCAGTAGCAGGCCTTGTCTGTCCGCCAGCAGTTCCTTTCAAATAATAACCATCTTTTATACTCTTAATCATCTCATCAAAATTGCTATCACCAACATCTACAAATGTTGTTGTCATCCTTGGTATTGGTCTATGAGTTAAATTTTGAGCTCTAGCATTTCCAGTTGGTTTCATTTTAAGCAAATAAGCAGTTTCTCTTGTTTGCAAATAATTTTGCAATATTCCCTTTTTTATTAAAACAGTATGATGTCCATCAACTCCTTCATTGTCAACAGGAACCCATCCATTCAATATCTCTTTAGTCCCATCATCAACTATACTAATATTATTTGTACCAATTTTAGAATTTAATTTGTCATTCATTACAGAACTATTTTGTAAAACTAAATCTGCTTCGCATCCATGCCCAACAGCTTCATGAGCAAAAACACCACCCAAATATTGATCTATAATAACAGGAAAATTCCCTCCCCCAGCATGCTTAGCATCCAACATTTTCTCAGACATATCCATTGCATAATCAACATCTTCATAAGATTTTTTCATAACTTCATACCCTTGATGCCTTGCATAAGTCTTGTGAAATTGCTCTACAGTATTTCCCCTTTTAGCATGCGCAAGAGCAAGATAAGAAACCCTTGTCAAATCAAAATTAATATCTCTTCCCTCAGAACTTAAAAACTGAAGATTGTTATTAATTTCCCTATAAGTAAAACTTATGTTGCTGACATTTTTGAATTTCTTTCTTATATCTAATTTCAAAACATCATTTTTCTTATCTTCTAAAGAAACATCCAAAGGATTTATTTTATATTTTGTTTTTATTCTTTTCTTAACGCTTGGTAAACTATCAAATTTTGTATCTTTCTTAATTACCTTGGCTAGTTTCATTGCATTATCAATTAAAGATTTAAAATCCTCCTTATTAGAATAAGCTAAACCTTCAGATCCATTACAAACAACCCTGGCACAAAATAACTTGCTATCATCAAAAGAAAGATTCTTTATTTTATTATCCTCAAGTTCTATAATAGTTGCTTTTGAATTATTGCTTTTTAACTCAACATAACTACATCCCTTTTTCTCACCATACTTTATAAATTTCTCCATTAAGTATCACAAACATTTTACCTCTATAAAAACCTTCCCAAAGTCTAGAGGATAAAACTTATAAACTAAATAAAAACCAACATCCTTATGTCATCAACAACGTTTAGAACAAATACCTGCGGAGAACTAACAAAAAAAGAAGTCAAAAAAGAAGTAACTTTATGTGGCTGGGTACATAGCAGAAGAGATCATGGTGGTATTATATTTATAGATTTAAGAGATAGATACGGTTTCACGCAAATAGTTCTTGACCCAAAAAAAGTTCCAGAAGCAGACAAACTAAGAAGAGAATGGTGCATTCAAGTAAGGGGTTTAGTTAGATCAAGACCAAAAGGTATGGAAAATAAAAATATGCAAACAGGTGAAATAGAAGTTGAAATTAATTTTCTAAATATACTAAATGAATCTGAAGTTCCACCATTTGAAATTGATGATAGAATAGAAGCAAATGAAGAATTAAGATTGAAATATAGATATTTAGATTTGAGAAGACCAATAATGCAACAACACTTATTAGTAAGGCATAAAGCAGCACAAGCAACAAGAGAATACTTATCATCACAAGGATTCTTAGAAATAGAAACACCAATGTTTGTAAAAACAACACCTGGTGGCGCAAGGGTATTCAAGGTTCCATCAAGAGTTCATCCTGGAAAATTCTACGCATTACCAGAATCACCACAGATGTACAAGCAACTATTAATGGTTTCAGGCTGTGACAGATACTTCCAATTGGCAAGGTGTTTAAGAGATGAAGATCTAAGGGTAGACAGACAGCCAGAATTCACACAGATAGATATAGAAATGTCTTTCATAGACAGAGAAGATATATACAAAACAGTAGAAGAATTATTATCAAATATTTTCAAAAAAGTTTTAAATTTAGAAATAAAAATTCCATTCCAAAGATTAACATACCCTGAAGCAATGTCTAGATATGGAAGCGATAAACCAGATTTAAGATTTGGATTAGAATTATCAGATGTAACAGAATTAATGAAACAGTCTGAATTTAGTATCTTCAAATCTGTAATAGATAAAAAAGGAGTTATTTATTGTTTAAATGCTAAAAATTGTGGAAAATTCTCAAGATCTGAAATAGAAGAATTAATAGAAGTTGCAAAAATACATCATCTTCCAGGTTTAGCTTGGATAAAAGTTGAAAAAAATAATAAATTAGAAAGTTCAATCGTAAAATACTTGCCAGAAAAAATACAGAAAGACCTAGTTAGATTATTGGACGCAAAAGAAAATGATTTATTATTATTTGCAGCAGCCCAGTTTGAAAAAGCAGTTACAGCATTAGGCGAAGTAAGGCTTCATATAGGAAGAAAATTAAATTTAATTAATCCAAAAGATTACAAATTTTGTTGGGTAACAGATTTCCCTTCGTTTGAATGGAATGAAGACATAAACGCCTGGCAGGCAAAACATCACATATTCACTTCACCTTTGGATGAAGATATAAAATATTTAGAAAAGAATCCTGAAAAAGTCAGAGCTAAAGCTTACGACGTTGTAATAAATGGAGTAGTGATGGGCGGGGGTTCTATTTGGATGCTTTAAAGAGATCTACTTAGTATAATGTTACAAGTTACAGGTCTTACTTACGAAGAAGCAGAGAAGAAATTTGACTTTTTACTAAATGCTTTCAAATATTCTGCACCAAATCATGGAGGAATTGCAATCGGTTTCGATAGACTTTGTGCTTTGCTGTGTGGCATTAATGACATAAGAGAAGTAATCGCTTTCCCAAAAAACAAATCAGCAGAAAATCCAATGGATGATTCTCCTCAAGACTGGACTACCGAATTCTTAAAAGACTTACATTTAAAATTAGATATTGTTAAGAAGAATTAACCTTTAGGATTATAAACAAAAATAGGTACGTTTTTACTACCTGTATTTCCATAAACAACTATTGCAGGAGTAAGAAGTCCAGGTACTGAAGCAGGATCAACAATCAAGCTGCTTTTTCCATTACTACCAAAGCCGCCTTTTTGTAAAATACCTATCGTATTAGCTACTACAACATCTTCACCAATTCCTCTGCCTGTTTGTTTTGCCAAATATGCATTCATAGCACCTATCACATAATTTTCATCATGCCTTCTGGCATAATCCTCTAAAGCATCTGCCAAACTCATTGCCCCACCTAAACTAATAAAGGCCTTACGATAGTGTACAACTGCCTCTTTCCATCTATCAGGATTACATCTTGCTAAATAAACGTCTGCTCTACTTCTAGCATATTCAAAACTTTCTTCTGGAGTTGCACTCAATCCTTCAAGATTAGCAAATACTGCATCACCAACAATATTACCAAAAAATTTACCATAAACTGCTCCCTGTTCTCTAAATAAACGAACTCCTGGCTCAACATGTCTTGCTACTTCTAACAAAGGAAGAGAATCACATTTCATTTCCCTCGCTGCCTTAATTGTCTCAAAATATAAAGGAACAAATAATCTTGTAGCATCCCCTAAACCATTCTTAAAAACACTTAGTCTATATATTTTAGCAAACTCACCAACTGCTTCATCATCCCAATCTCTGCTTAATGCAACACCAACAACCCTTCCTGCTCTTTCAACATTAGCTCCATTTTGATTAGTTGGATCAACAGAAAGCACAGCACCAAAATTAACAGCATCTCTTAATGATAAACCTGAATTAAATGATAATCTAACTAAACCCCTATATCTTGCTTTAGCTTTTGTTCCCCATTGTTCCTCTAAAGCTGCAGCAACTTTAGCATACTTCATAGATGTATCAAAATCACCATCCATTTTTCTCATGCCTAAACTAACATCACCTGCAAACTGGGCTAAATCTTCTAAACTGCCTCTCGGCTTTTTTATTTCATGTTCTAATGTATCTAAAAAATAAGATCTTTTGTCAGCAACAACTTTACCTGCAACAGAAGCTGCATCATAAAGAAATCTAGTAGAATGGCTGACTTGTTCTCTAGGGTCATCAATTCCTTCAAGCTGAACAGCAGTATCTGCAACATAACCAAGCTCATGATCAAGAAAAGCCCCACGAATGCCTTCTATGGCTTCAGCATTAATTCCATTAAGATGTAATATAGCCTCTCTTAAACAAAGAGGAGCATTCTTGCTAGTTCCATCAAAATGAATAATACTAAAACCTCTTCCAGTTCCAGGACTATCCCTAAATTGGCAAGTTTCCATTCATAAAGTTAACAGTTTATACTTTATAAAGTTTACTAATTTAACTACATATAGGTAGTGACGAATAGTAAGATTTATATAAAAGAACACTATACCAATTAGAGGTAAATTACAATGAAACTCACAAAAATAGCAATAACATTGGGCGCTTTAACTGCATTAGCGGGTAGTAATGGTGCCCCTCAAGGTGCTCCAAATATTATAAGTAATACACCAAGATTAGAAGTAAGAGCAAGAGTTTGTTCTGATTATCCTTCAACGGTTATAGTTAAAGAGGGGATGCCAATATATAGGGTGGTTGATGCAAGTGTAGAAGGCAACCATTCTGATCCAGTTTGTGCCCCTTACAAGAGAGATCCAGTTACAATTCCTTTAGGCATTCAAACAGGAGAGACTTATGCTAGTCCACAAGCTTGCAGATGGGCAAGACCTAATGAAATATTAAGATGGGATAAAGCAGACATTAGACCAGAAGAAGTCACTATAGAAAATGGTGTATTTTATGTTCGTTCAAAAAGCAGTGCAGAAAGACATTTATGCTTAACCCCTGGAGATAGCCAGGATATAAAAGGCGATACAGAAGATTCAATAGAAATATAAAATAAACTAAATCTTATAACCAGTATAAAACCCAAGAACATAACTTAAAGCCTGGCTTGCCCTTAATGGCTTCTTAATCTCAGGAGTTAATCTAAAACAATAATCTAATTTATCTCTAGTTTCCTGTGTTAGACCATATTTGTCATCGCCAAACACCAAAGCAATCTTCTTATCAGACAATAAAACCTTCTTCATATCTTTCTCATTTTTATCAGAATGCTTGCTAAAACCAACCAAAGTATAATCGCTTGGTAATCTATCAGAAATAGTCAACTCAAATTTATCATAATCTATACCCTTAGTTTCCTCGCTAGCTTTCCTTAATAGTTTATCAAAACCAACTTTATCTTTAGTAACTATATATAAAGGCAACTTAAATATCCAACACAATCTTAAAAAATCACCAACCTCACTAGCTAAACCAGGATTCTCTAAAACAACTGAAAACTTGCCCATATCAACTTTTACAATATTCCGCTTATTAAATAAGTTTTGTTTAGAATAACCAACTCTATATTTTAATTTCCCATCAAACTTTTTAAACTCTAAATAAAGCATATTTCCTTTACTTTCATCAACTAATATCTTTTCATGTTTTAAATAAGGATTGATATGTTTATACAAAGATTTAGCAGAGATGGGGACTTTATCATAAAACTTAGTATCAATAAAATAAATACTAATATTCTGATCTTGACATAATTTTAAACAATCTTCTTTTAGAGTTTTAAAACTGAAATATTTCCAGTCACTAAATAAAATTATAATTTTGTTAATTTCCTGGAATTGCATCAATTTTTCGTGACTTAGTTGAGAATTTAATATTAAGTTATTTCCTTCATCTATAAAACTAACAGAATCATCAAAGTCCTTGATCTTCTTTTTCAATTTATCTCTACTTAATTCAAATCTATTTAAAAATAATAAATATTTCATAAAACTTTATCTTTATAAAACTTAATAAAACTATTTATTTCTTAACAAGTAAAACCAACAATAAAGCACTAACTAAAGAAACTATCGCCCCAAAGTAAAAAGCACCAGAGAAAGTAAATTTGTCCCATAACATCCCAACTATAATATTAGAAAACAAAACACTTATTCCAATAGCAGTAAAGTAAATACCATATGCTGTTCCTCTTTTATCTTCACTGACTAAATCCCCAATATAGGCTCTAGGTACAGTCTCAACTATGGCAACAACAATTCCATATAAGGCAAATAAAACCCACAGCCAAATACCTGCTTTAACAAAAATAAAACCTAAACAAAGTAAAGCAAACAAAACCTAGCCTAAAAATATTGTAGATACTCTCCCCATTTTATCGCTTAACTTGCCAAAAGGCAAACTAGCAGAAGCATATAATATATTATAAACCAAGTAAAGCAAAGGTATAAGCACTAAAGCAACACCAAGCTCACTAACACGTAAGATAAAAAATGCATAGCTAAAATAAGCTAAAGAAAATATAACACTCACAAAAATAAACTTCTTAAATCTATTATCAAAACTATAAAAACTAAGTTTTACATTAGAAACAAAATTACTTTTCTTCTCCTTAATAAATAAAATTATTATAATAAAAGAACTAAAAGCAGGAATCATAGTTAACCAAAATATAAATCTATATTCATTGCCTATAAAATAAATCAAAGCAAATGTAATTAAAACACCAACTACAGCACCCAAAGTATCCATCATTCTATGGAAACCAAAATATTCTCCCCTAACTTTGTTATCACTCAATTCAGCTATCAAAGCATCTCTTGGGCTTGTTCTAATTCCTTTTCCAGTCCTGTCTAAAAATCTAAAAGCAAAAACATGCTGCCATACTGTAGCCAAAGCCAATATAGGCTTAGTTATAACTGGAATCCCATAACCAAATACCAAAAATATCTTTCTCTTTCTCAGCTTATCACTAAACCTGCCAACAAATACCTTTAGTATAGAAGAAAAGCTTTCAGCTACACCTTCAATTAACCCAATTACAGATTTATTCAAATTCAAAACATTGGCAAAGAACAAAGGCAATATTGGAAATATCATCTCAGAAGCAACATCACTAAAAAAACTAGCTATACCTAACCAAACAACCTTATTTTTTATCTTAGTCACAAGAATTAAATCTTATGATTATTAATAAAGATTTTGAAAAATAAAAAAAAGAGGTTTAAGCTATTGCCTCAGAATACTTACCATATAACTCTCTTTCATTAAGTTTATGCATGTCTAAAATCAAAGACTTTAGTGACTGCCTCAATGACTGCTTTAATCCCCAGCCAGTACTGCTTGCTGAAACTAAACCAAATTCAGTATTTGCAGCCAAACTACAAAATATCAAAGGTTTTCCAAAATATGTTGCATCAAACTTTTTCAAATAAACACTTACCTCAAAAATTTCCTTAAGTTCTCCATACTTGCTCAGAAAATTTACTATATAGCTTTTCAGGCCTTCTTTATTAAATTCCGATAAATCCCTAAACTCACCT
The DNA here is from genome assembly GCA_964372555.1 of Candidatus Woesearchaeota archaeon. Taxonomy (GTDB): domain Archaea; phylum Nanobdellota; class Nanobdellia; order SCGC-AAA011-G17; family GW2011-AR18; genus CAYJQZ01. The sequence continues at coordinate 9,126 of CAYJQZ010000011.1, forward strand.
GAGAAGTCTACATCTATACCCCCTTCTGGTTCTACTCCCCTCATTATTTCCACCCCTTAAATAAAATTGTTTTCTTGATTATTATAATTTACCTATATACTCTATATGTTTTGTTAGAAACACTTATAAATTAAATTAAAAACTAGATCTATATTGCGGGGGTGCCGGAGTGGCCAAAGTAGAAAACCTCTACGGTTAGACGGGGTAGAGAAACAAAAAATTTCACCCAACCTCAAGAGCTACTGGCTCAGGCCTACGCAGGTTCGAAAATAAACTTTTTTAAAAAGTTTGATCAAAATTCCTGTCCCCCGCATAAATTTTTAAAAATGATAAAACCAAAAAGACTTTACATTGGAGATACAATTGGAATAGTCTCACCTTCTTATGACATACAAGAAGGAAGTGAAAAAGAATCTATGAAATTTCTAAAAAGATTGGGCTTTAAGTTAAAACTTGGAAAGCACGTTTATTCAAAATATGGCTTCATGGCAGGCACAGACGAAGAAAGAGCCTTAGATATCAATTCAATGTTTAAAGATAAAAAAGTAAAAGCAATATTCTGCACTGCTGGCGGTTCTGTTTGTAATCGTTTACTTCCATTATTAGATTTAAAATTAATAAAAAATAATCCAAAGATCATTATGGGTTTAAGTGATATCACTGTTTTACTAAACGCAATATACAAAAAAACAGGTTTAGTAACATTCCATGGCCCAAATATTGCAGGCATAAAACGCCATACAAAGCACGCATTAAAAAAAGAATTTAATAAAGAATACATGCTAAAAATAATGACAAATACAAAACCATTAGGGATTATAAATTTAAAATTTAAAATTATAAAAAATGGAAAAGCTGATGGAAGATTGGTTGGTGGCAATCTTGAGGCTCTAGGAAACTTAAATGGAACAAAATTCATGCCAGATTATAAAGATAAAATATTATTCTGGGAGGAAATAGACGAAGACGCATCAGAAATAAGTAGAATGCTCATGAATTATAGATTATGCGGAATCTTTGATAAAATAAAGGGAATGGTAATAGGAAAATTATACAAATGCAAAGGTACAGACGGAATGAGCATAAAAAGAATTATAGAAGAAACAACAAAAGGATATGCTTTCCCAATTATTTATGATGTAGACTTCGGCCATTACTGTGAAAATATTACTCTGCCTATAGGAATAAAAGCAAGAATCAATACAGAAAAAAGAACATTTGAATTCTTAGAACCCGCAGTTAGAAAATAAACCAATAGCATTATAAAGATTTTCTTGATTAAATAAAACATGATAACAAAAATAATAATTGACAGAAAAGGAAATATCCACTATCATAAGAAAGGAGACTTCCATAGTATGTTCGGTGTTCTAAAAGAAGAAAATATCAAACCAGGAATAGCAAAAAGTGATATAGGAAAAGAATTCATAGTATTTGATGCCAATTTTATAGATAATTTAGAAAAAATAAAAAGAGGACCAGCAGTAGCTCACCCAAAAGATATTGGATTAATTATTACAACAACAGGAATTGGTGTTGGTTCTAAAGTTGTAGACGCTGGGTCTGGTTGTGGCAAATTAGCTGCAGCACTATCAAGAGTTGGCTGTAAAGTAACAAGCTATGAAATCAATCCTGAATTTTATCAAATAGCAAAAGAAAATATAGAAAAATTAAAAGTTGATGTAGAAATAAAAAATAAAGATATCTACGAAGGAATAGAAGAAGATAATTTAGATTTAATCACTTTAGATTTATTAGAACCATGGAAAGCAACAGAACACGCTTCTAAATCTTTAAAATCCGGCGCTTTTTTAGTAGCTTACCTACCAACAATAACACAAGTAATGGAATTTGTAAAAAGTTTACAAAATAATTTCTGTCTGTGGAAAATATCAGAAGTTCTAGAAAGAGAATGGACAATTGAAAATTTAAAAGTAAGACCAAATAGTCAAATGTTGGGGCACACTGCATTTCTGGTGTTTGCAAGAAAAATATAAAAAAAGAAAAAATAAATTAAGAATTTTTATCCTATTATATCGAGATTATTACTGTGTACCTTTAATTTCTTGGTAACATTCTCTGCAATATACAGGTTTACCTTCATGTGGCCTAAATGGAACTTGAGTTTGCTTTCCGCATTTACTGCAAGTAGCATCGTGCATCTCACGTGGGCCTCTACTAAAGCCTCCGCCGCCTCTGCCGCCACCCCTAAAACTTCCTGGCATTTTGTTCTTTCCTCCGATTCTAACATAACTCCTAAATTAGAAGCTTGTTAATTAAAAATAAAGCTAGAATACCACTATATAAAGCTATGCTTCGGCTATCATGAAATTAACATCCCTAATAAACCTCTTAACTCTTCTTAAGCCATATCTATCAAATATTTCATTTACTTCGCCTCTTGAGTATAAACTGGTCCCTGTTTGATCAAAACTACTACGCCTTACTGCCAAATAATTCGCTTCTAATTCAGCTATAAAAGTTTCATAGTCATCAATAAACATTACATTTTTGAATTCTATTGTTGGTAGAGCTCTTGAATAATCAATATCATAAACAGATTTAAGTTCTCTTTCAAGTCTGTCTATCTCAAGATCTTTTGGTATTCTTTTTCTTTTTCTCATCTCTCTTATCTCTTCTTTTCTTATTCTAGATAAAAATCTGCGCATCAACACATCATGCTGATGATAACTTGCTGGCAAAGCACTTTTTAAAGTCAAACAAGTTTCAAATAATTTCTTAACATCTCCATTTCTTAGTTTGTATCTCTTATCCAATTCACCAGTATGCATCTCTCTATAAACCTCATCAGTTAATTCACATAATCTATTATAAAATAAAAGTTCTTCTCCATCTGCAGTCGCCAAAGAAGCAACAGAATCTTTTATGACTGGATCACTATATCTACTATGCCTGCTTACTAAATACATTAATAGATGATTTCCAAAATACTCGGCTCTGCCTGTTGTTCTTCTTACTTCCTTATATAATATTTCTGATAAAGCATCAACTAGAACTATCTGATCATAATGAAGTCTTTTCATATTAATTTCTCTAAAATCTCTTCCGCTTGGTGGTTCTCTAGCAAATCCCTTATACGAAGGCCTATCAACTGTTGCTCTCTCTTGGCTTGCCCTTCTCTTTTTAGTTACCTTACCAAAGGCTATACGTCTATCAAGTAGTCTATCCTCAGCTAGAATTCTAATTACACCATCAACTACAGGCATTTTTGTTATTGGTTCACTTTCTCTTTCACTCTCACTAGCGATACTAGGACTGCCTCTCATTTTCTTTCCAATATCCCCTATAGTCCTCATTAATTTCTGTCTTGCTACCTTCCAATAATTATAAGCACGATACAAATCACCACTCTTTGCACTTAATTCTCCATAAAATTGTTTTAATCTAGAATCATCATCAGCAACACAAGCCAAAGTTCTTCTTATAGGTAAAACAACTTCACCATCAACCCAGCTCGTAGCAGTAGAAATATTTATTCCTCTTTCAACTAAATAAGCTACAATATCAGATCTTTCATCTTCATGTAAAGGCTCTTTTCCTTCTAAAAGCCTATCCTCTAAACCACCAACATCATTACCAAGAATCCTAGAAATACCAACAACTAAATCATTTCTAAATCTTGGTACAAAACACCCATCTTTTCTTTCAACTATAATAGTATCTCTAGCTAAAGTGTAATCAAGAAACAATTCCATATAAGGCTCTAAATCTTCTATAGTAAGACCAGCAGCAACTTCCTTCTCTAGCATTACTCTATCGCCCGGCATTAAATCCTTTACTTTTTTCCTTACATAAACGCCTTCATATACAACAACATAAACCCAAGAATTAGGGCTAGCCACAGGACTGAAAACACTAGTTACGACTTCAACTAAACTTTCCATTACAAAGTCTCAAAACAAAAAAATTAATAAGCTTAGTTAGAGAAACCTCGAAACCTTTAAATAAACAGCTAAAAACTATAAATATAATGGAAGAAAAACAATATGTAACTGATACTTCTATAGTAATAGAAGGCATAGTATCTCAATATATTAAATCTAAGAAGATATCAGGTAAAATATTAGTACCAAAGGCAGTGATGGCTGAGTTAGAACATCAAGCTAACACAGGCCAAGAAATTGGTTTTCTAGGTTTAGAAGAATTACAAACTTTACAAAAATTATCAAAAGAAGGAAAAATAGAATTATCATTTGTAGGAGAACGCCCAAATTTATATCAAATAGCCAATGCAAAAGATGGAGGAGAAATTGACGCTTTAATAAGAGACATAGCATATAATGAAGGTGCAATTTTAATTACAGCAGACAGAGTACAATATGAATCCGCAAAAGCTTTAGGTGTAGAAGTTATATATCATCATCATGAAGCTTTAGACAAAAAATTAGAAGTTGAAAGATATTTTGATGCTTCTACAATGTCTGTTCATCTAAAAGAAGAATGCAATCCAAAAGCTAAAAAAGGAAAGCCTGGAGAATGGAGATTATTTACTGTAGAAGAAAAAGAATTATCTCAATCCAATGTACAAAAAATAGCAAAAGAGATTGTTGAAAGATCAAGACTAGAACCAAATGCATTTATAGAAATTTCTAGACCCGGTTCAACTATAGTTCAATACAAAGATTATAGAATTGTTATATCAAAACCCCCTGTTTCAGATGGTTGGGAGATTACTGCAGTAAAACCTATAAAAATATTAAAATTAGAAGACTATAGTTTACCAGAGAAAATTGCTGCAAGAGTGAAATCTCAAGCACGTGGAGTAATTATCGCTGGAACTACTGGTTCAGGTAAATCTACTTTCGCCCAGTCCCTTGGAGAATATTATTCTTCAAATAATTTTGTTACAAAAACAGTTGAAAGCCCAAGATCATTAATATTAAGCAAAGACATAACACAATACAGTAAAAATTTAGCAACTAGTGAAGAAATACACGATATTTTATTTTTATCAAGGCCAGATTATATAATCTTTGATGAAATGAGAAATACACCAGACTTTGAATTATATACTGATTTAAGACTTGGCGGTTCTAATGTTTTAGGAGTTTTACATGCAGCAACGCCAATAGATGCTGTCCAAAGATTCATAAGTAGATTAGAAGTTGGCATGATCCCATCTGTATTAGATACATTAATTTTCATAGACAAAGGGGCAGTAGGAAAAATTATGACAGTACAAATGATAGTTAAAGTTCCTTCTGGCATGGTGGAAGCAGACCTTGCAAGGCCAGTTGTAGAAGTAAGAGATTTCAGCACAAATAAATTAGAATTTGAAATATATAGTTATGGTGAAGAAACTGTAGTTATACCTGTACAAGAAGAATTCTTGCAGCAAGACCCAACAAAAGTATTAGCAACCAAGCAACTTGAAAGAGAACTAAGAGCTTATGTAAGCGAAGCAAAAGTAAAAATAATTGCAAACAACAAAGCAGAAGTTTATATTCCAGAAAATGAAATAGCCCAGTTCATTGGTAAAGAAGGAAAAAATATAATGGCTGTAGAAAAGAAAGTTGGATTTGGTTTAACAGTAAAGGAACTTACAGAAGAAGCAGATAACGAAAGCAGTGATAGAACACCAATAAATTATAAAATTGAAGAATCTAAAAAAGCAGTAATATTACACTTACCTCAGGAATATGCAGGAAGAACAGCAGAAGTCTTTGTTGATAATCTCTTCTTATTAGCATATACAGTAGTAAAAAAAGCAGAAATAAAAATACATAAAAAAT
>CAYJQZ010000012.1:0-14649 GCA_964372555.1 Candidatus Woesearchaeota archaeon
TAGCTTCAGCAGTTGCAACATTTCCAGCAATTATTTGTACATCACCAAATTTATCTCTCAAAGCTTTTATTGTATTAATTACGCCTTCAGAATGTCCATGTGCAATATCAATGCACAAAACATCGCAACCAGCATTTATCAAAGCTTCAGCCCTTTCTAAGTAATCACCTTTAACACCAATTGCACCGCCAACTAATAATCTTCCTTTTTTATCCTTAGAAGCCATTGGATGCATTTCTTTTTTCATTATATCTTTAGCAGTAATCAAACCTTTTAGTATTCCATTTTTATCAACCAAAGGTAATTTCTCAACTTTATGTTCTTTAAAAATTTCTTTTGCTGTGTCAGCATCAGTTCCAAAAGGAGCAACAACCGCATCATCTTTTTTTGTCATAACTTCAGAAATAGATCTTAATAAATTATCTTCAAACATTAAATCTCTATTAGTTAATATTCCGACAAATCTTCCCACATTATCAGTAATTGGTATTCCAGTTATATTTTTTTCACTCATTAATTTCTTGGCATCTTTTATCAAATGTTCAGGAGTTAAAGTATAAGGCTTTTCTATGAATATTGCTTCAGATCTTTTTACAGTTAAAATTTCATCAACTTGATCTTCTACAGTCATAAATCTATGAATAATTCCTATTCCTCCTTGTCTTGCAAGTGCAATAGCCATTTTAGATTCAGTTACTGTATCCATATTGGCACCAACTATTGGAATATTTAATTTAATTTTTTTAGTTAAATAGCTAGAAGTATCTACATGTTTTCTTGAAGTTATATTAGAAAATTTAGGGACTAAAAGAATATCGTCATAAGCTAATCCTTCTCGTATATTTTCAACCACTTTTTATCCTAGAAGTAATTTATTAATTTGTTTTTAAGCATTATTGTTCTTTGAAAGTATAATACAAAAAGATAATTAAAAATCTCCTAATCCTGTTTGTTTACTTCCCTTCATCAAAGAATCAAAGTCTGTATTGAAAAATAATAAAACAGAGTCAGCTATAGGTTTAATTTGTTTATCAATATAATGTTCATAATCAATTTTATGTTTTAAATTTTGTATTGGTTCTGGTCCGTCTTCAGTCATTATATACTCTATTCTATTACTCTCTAAAATCTCTAGTTTTCTAGCAGCTTTTACGTGAGGCGGTGTGGTTTTAGAATAAAATTGTAATTCTTTTCTTATATTTTTCTTATAAATTAATAATTCATCATATTTTCCATTTTTTACATCAGCAACAAATTTCTTTGTGTAATCAACAACATCTTTGTCATGAAATACTCTATCTAATAATTCTGTCTGGTATTTTTTAGCTAAAGCAGTCCAATCTGATCTTATAGTTTCCAAACCAGTAAATTGTATTTCTTCTTTTCCATCTTTAATAACCATTCCAGCATATCTTTTCTTAGCTCCAACATCAACATTTCTTAATTTTGGCATTATGCATTTAACAAAACATTTATCATAGCTTAATTCCAAGAAACTATGCCTGTTGTATTCTTTTTCAACTAATTCTTTGTAAAATTTGTTTATATAATCTTGTATCTTTTTTCCAATTTTATCTGCCTCATCTAAACTTTTTGCATTAGAAACTATAAACGAACTATCTGTGTCGTTATAAATTACTTTATAGCCTAATTTTTCTATCTCTTGAGAAGTTAATTTAATTATGTGTTGCGCAAAATAAGTTATTGCATTTGTCATATTTATATCAAAAAATCTGCATGCAGGATTAGCCATGATTCCAAACATCGAATTCATAAGTATTTTTATTGCATGTCTTGTTAGCTCATCTTTATTTTTTCTAGCAACTTCCCTCTCTGCCCATAATTTTTGGATCATTATGGGTAAAATTCCCTCTTCATTTCTAAAGCAAGCACCATTTGGTGCCTTAATCAAATTCTTTCCTTTGCAGTCAGCAACATAACTATATGGATCTATATTAAAAGTTCTGATTATACTAGGATACAGACTTTTAAAGTCTAAAATTAAAATGTAATTATAAATTCCAGGAATACTTTCTTTTACATATCCTCCTTTTATTCTCTCTTCTTTTACAACGTAATTTCCTGTTGGAACAACTAACTTTCTTTTCATTGTTTCTTTTATGTACAAGGAATCGAAAGAGGCAATAGAAGCATCTACTCTATCCAAAGGCATTCCAGTTAACAAACTTCTTAACACACTAAGTTCTAAAACTTTAGTTTTTTCTAAAATTTTAACAACTAACTCAGCATCCTTGAGATTATATTCAACTAACTTTTTCTTGTTATTCTTAAATGCATCATCAATTTCTTTATATTTCTCAACGCCTTTAGCTTGTATTAATTTTCTATCTCCTAAAATTGTATAAGCTACAGTATCAAGTTTATAATCTTGAACTTTGATAAAAGAAACTCTAAGTAAATGTAAACCATCTAAAACTTGTCTTCCAGGAATATCTACTTTACTCTCTCTGAAAAAACTTTCTTCAATTTTTATCTTGAATTTACCAGGCTCTCTTCCTATATCAAAATCAATTTTGTGTTTCTTGCACTTTCTTTCTAAATAAGCTAAATCAAAATCAATTACATTCCATCCAGTAATAATATCAGGATCTAAATCTATAATTTCATTAATAAATTTTTCAATAACTTCTTCCTCATCTTTGCATGAAATAGCACCTTGAACATTTTCTTCAAAATTAATAAAAACCTTTTTTACACTGCCACAAACAAAGCCAATACAATACAATATATCATCTTCGGTTCCCTTGCTGCTTTCTATATCAAAAGATAAAACCCTAAGATTGTCAGGCTTATAATCTAGTGCTGCTTTTATCTCTGGCTCTTTGTAGATTCTATCTATCCTATCACCAGTAATATAATCTCCTTCAATATCTAAACTTCCTTGTATCCCTTTATCCATCATAAATCTATAAGCAAATCTTATATCTGCTTCATAGCATTCTATCTGATTGTCATCAAATTTCTTCCTTAGTTTAGGAACATCTGAAGGAAGATCTAATATTATCTTTACAACATTTTTTCCTTTGAAATTATTAAAATCTATTTCTTCATGTTCAAAATCACCAAATTCTTCTGCTAGATCTAAATCTTCTTTTTTAATATAGAAATAAGGTCTAAAATAGTTTATAGTTAGAAAACTTTCTCCATTTTCTAGCCTTCCAAATAAACAAACATGTGCCTTCCCGTCTATAATTTTATACGTAGGATAAACTACAAAGCCTTTCATTTGTTATAAAAAGTAAACAAGATTTATAAAACATTCTAGAAAGTTAATCTGCATATATTGGTTCCCTAACGTCTAAAACTAACTCATCAGTTCCAAATCTTCTATAGAAATCAGTTGGATTTATTGGTACAGTTAATCTTCTGCCGCCAACACTAAATTCATTTCTAACTGCAAAATGTAAATGTACTGCCCCACGAGCATTTCCAGTACCACCCATATCCATTAAAACATCTCCTCTATAAACTTTATCACCTTCACTTACTTTGATACCTCCTCTTTTGCCATGTATATACAAAGTGTAAAGTCCCCATTGTCTAATGCCATGTCTTAATTTTACATAATATCCCTCTCTTCCCCCATATCCAGCAGTAACAACAACACCATCAGCAAAAGCATAAATAGGATCTCCAGCCACACCAGCAGTAATAGGACCTATATCTATACCACCATGCAATCTATATCTTCCATTTTGCATTCTTCTACGTTCATAAAATCCAGAAGTTACCCTTTCACTTTCAGTAGGCCAATCAACATCATTTTTCATAGTCCAGTAGAAGGCCATAACCTTTCTAACATAGCTCATTACATCTTCTAAATGTCTTTGACTAAGATCCAAATCTCCAGCAGCCTCCCAGAGAGTATCTTCACCAGAACTTTTTAATGCATTATTAATTCTAGGTAAACCAGCGATATATCCTGCAGCTATTAATTCTAAACATCTTTCCTCATTCTCTTGCTCTTTGCATAAATTTCTTAGATATTTAATTGTAGCAACACTTGCTCTGATATTCTCTGCAGGATTATTAACAACTTCATCCCAATCAAATGGTTCAACACCATACAAATTCCCAGCCCTTATTTCATCATTTATTTGTCTAACAGCAATTTTAGTTAATTGCCCAATGCCAAAAGCATCGCTCTCAGATTCTACGACTTCAATCCTTCCATTTCTACGTCTAAAATGATTTACCCCAGACTCAGCCCTTGCTATTGCCTCGACAAATTGCCAGTCCTGTCCATATAATTCTGAATAATATTTTATAGTTCTTGAATAAGTTGTAACTAAAGTACCAGCAGTTCTATAACCAACAATTTTCTTTTCGTCTTCAGGCCTATCAGCGAGCGTCCTCTCTAGAAGTTTTGTGTCTTCACCCAAATGCCTTTCAATAGTACTCCTTGCCCCAGCAACAATTGCAGCTGCAGCTAACAAATATAAGCCCGGAATTTTGTTTCTCCATCTATTAAAAGCAGGAGTTGTGGAAACATCGCCTCTAAAGTATCTATGTAAATCTCTAGCAGAAACCAATCCAGCATAAACTATTAACAAACCCTTAGCTATATCTAATGGAGAACCATAATTTGTTATTCCAGCATTATAAGCAAGATCAACAGAACCAACAGCAGCTAGTGCAGGCAGTACAACCCTATTAGTAACTAATCCATTATCAAGTATAGTACCTAGAACTGCATCATCTTTTGCAAAAACACCCTGTTGTGTTCTTCTGTAATATCTATACAAAGAAACAGCAGCAGGCAGAGCAACAAAACCAATTCCACCAACCAAAGCACTTAGTGTACCAAGATCTTCTATAACTTGGTATCCAAGCCGTCCAAACAATTCTCTTAAATGCCCCTGACTATTAACTATTAAAATATCTAATTCTCTTGCTAAATTAAGTGCCTCTAAAGACAAAGCAGTTCCTAGTGCAGGTGGCAGTACATAAGTCTCAACTGGCCTTCTAATTCTTCTAAGACCAACATCAACTCTTGCCTCTGCTGCTTCTAACGTTCTTACAACAGCATCTAATGTTTGGTTCATTGCTACCAAGAAGTAACTACATAATTTATAAAGATTGTGATTAAATTTCTTCTTTTAGTTTGTTACCTAACTTTCTCTGACAGTTGCTGCAAAATGCTTTTAGTTTCTTTCCTTTCTTGATGTAAGTTCCAGAAATCTTATCTAAAAACAAAGTTTCAACCCTTTCTCCACAAACTTCACATTTAACCATAAAATTAAACTAATGTTTAAGTTCTTAATATTTATGTTTAGAATTTATCTTAGGGATCTGATAGACTAAACCACGGCTACAGTTTTATTTGTATTGTCTCCACTGATGCTTACACTTGACACACTTAAAGAACATTGTTTCAGGTTCATCACTTGGTAGGGTCTGTACTAGCCAAGAATATGCTTTCTTGCTATTACATTTAGGACAATCTACTCTACTTATTGAATTAACTTCAATTTCTTCCTGTAAAACTCCTACTTGCATTTTTTCCTCAACTTTGTCTTTTATTTTTGTGTCATCACCACCGTAACCGCAGCAGCACACCATTTTCTCGTCCTTTGGCAATAATAGGCTGCCACACAAAGGGCAAAACATTGTAAAAAAGAAAAGTTAGATAATATATAAAACTAATTGTTAAACATGAAGGAAAGAATACATTAAAGGCGGTTCATCTTTTAATACCCAATGTCTTAAACATACAGCACCATAACTTTCTCCTCCACCAGGCATAACAAGCGGATCAGTATAACTAACAGGCACTTTTCTTTTGCCTTCTAATTTAAATCTTTGATTATCTGTCCCAAGCCCATTACAACCCCTCACACAACAATAAGCTTGTAACATAACTATTTCATTAGCTAGGCACATTAATGCAGAAACTTCACCAAATGGTTTTCTGTTAAAACCTCTTGGTAAACCAGTTGCTATAAATTTATATCCTTCAAATATAGAATTGTAAACTAAATCATAAATTCCTTCAATAAACTGTGCCTCATCTATAAAAACAACCCTAACTTTTTTATTTTCTCTTAAGTATTTAGCTATATCATCAGCATTTCCAACAGGATTGGCAGCTATTTTAGTTTCATTATGCATGACTACAGAATTACCTCCCCTTGTATCCTTTATTGATTTAAATACAGCATATTCCAATCCAGCATGTTCAAATCTAGTCATCTGTTCATGCCAAAGAGTAGACTTGCTACCAAACATCGGACCAAGATATAATTCTAAAGAACCACCAGAACCCTTAGTTATTGGTGGGCTACTTTCAAACATATAATGATGAGCACACCTAGGTTCATCTTCTTTACCAATTAACTTACTTCTATTTGCACTTTCGCTACCACATCCACTAGCAGTACATATTGCTGCCTTTAAATAGACTTGATCAGCAAGGGCTATTATCTGAGGCAAATGTTTGTAAGGCTTACCAGTTCTATCTAAATTTAGTGCGCTACCTATAACATGTCTGCCGCTTCTTGCTAAAGCATCTAACAAATCAACTATCTCAGGTGCTTCATAATGTGCAATGCCAGCAATTATTATTGTTCTAGTTGCTGCTCCAGCATCCATTACCATATTTACTATTTCGTCGGGGGTATCTGCAACTGTTACTCTATGTTTTCCTATATGGTCTGCTTTATTATCATCAGCTGGATGTTTTACAACCAATACACTAGGCCCATCTAGAATCCCTCCAGCACTTGCACTATTTAGTGCCGTTTCTAAACTTGTTGTTTTTCCAGATTTAACTGGGCCAATAATAATTGAAACTCTTCCTTGATCACCAGAAAATTCTCTAAGCATTATATTAGATGTTATTTTTCATCACCTTTTTTCAATTTGAAAATATTTATCTATCTCATTAATAAATTTTTATATTCTACAACAAGAAAATCACAAAACATCTTTCAATTGAGATAAGAATACCTACAGAAAAGAGATAGAATTTGATTTAGTTGTATTCTAGTGGGCTAAGGAACAATAATTCATTGTCTCTTGTTAAAACAAAAGGCGGCACTCTAAACAATTTATATAATTCACTCCTTAGTTCTTCATTTGTATATTTCTCTAGCAATTTAGCTATAGAGGCTTCTATCTCCTGCTTTAATTCCTCTTTCAGGCTCACCTCTCTCTCCGCCAGGAGAATTGTATAACCCATGGCTATCTACCAAATAGTATAATGGTGTTGTATTTTATATAAGGGTTACTTAACAAAAAATATAAACAGCGTTGTATAAATGTTTATATACTTCTCTAGTGATTAAATTATATGCTTACAAAAGAGGAAACCAAGAAAATCAATGATTTTGTTCATTCTAAACCAAGAACAATACAAGAAGTAAGTCATTTATTAAAAATAAATTGGCGTACAGCAGATCGTCATGTAGAAAAAATATCACAAGAAGAAGGAACAATATCAACAAGAACATTTAGAGAAGGGACAAGAGGAGCGTTAAAGATAGTTTTCTGGAATAATATAGAGAAAATTTATTCATCAGAATTACAAGAGAGGTTATTAAGAAAAATAGAGGCAGGAAGAACCAAAACAGAGTTTTCACCATTTGATATATATCAATATGTTCATGAATCTAAAAGGAATGCATTTCTTGAAGAACAAGAAGAAGATACAAAATACACAGAACAGGATTTATTTGCTCAGCTCGATGCAGCAGAAAAACAAGTTTTAATATTCTCTGGAAATTTTTCATGGGTAAATCTAATACAAAATAAGAAGTCATTCATTAAATTGCTTGAAGATATTGGTTCTAGGAACGTAGCTGTAAAAGTTCTGGCAAATATAGATATTAACAGTTTAAAAAACATAAAAGAAGCCCTAGCAATAAACGAAAGATTGGGCAAGTCATTCATAGATATAAGGCATGCAGAACAACCAATAAGGGCATTCATTGTTGATAATAAAATTATAAGATTAAAAGAAATGAAAAATCCAGATTCACAGAGGAAAGATGAGAAAAAGAGAATGCATATTTTCTATGAAATATTTGATCAAGACTGGATAGAATGGAGCCAGAAATTATTTCTACATTTCTTTAGAACAGCCATACCAGCAAATAAAAGAATACAAGACCTAGAAAGCATTCACAGACTAAAGAAACTTTCTTAAAAACCTTAATAAACCTTTTCAAATTCAGCTAAAAAATGAGAAAGGTAATTGCCATAGTAGAAAAATCAAAGTGCTATCCAAATAAATGCCAGCACGAATGTATGAAGTATGATCCAATAAACAAAGCAGGCGGAGAAGGATTTCATCTTGGATCCAGTGGTAAATCCGAGATTTCTGAAGAAGTAGTTATGGAAATGCATAAGATCTGTGCTAAAAAATGTCCTTTCCAAGCAATACATATAGTTAATTTACCAGAAAAACTAAAAGAAGAACCAGTACACAGATATGGGAAAAATTCTTTTGAACTTTTTTCTCTGCCACATATAAAAGAGAATACAATAGTTGGAATAATAGGAAGAAACGGTATTGGTAAGTCTAGCGCATTGCAAATATTATCAGGCGCAGTAAAACCAAATTTAGGAAAGTACAATAAGGATATTTCAGATAATGAAATAATTAAAAGATATTCAAATACATGGATAGCAGACTATTTTAAAAAGCTTTTAGCCAAATCAATAAATATATCATATAAGCCACAGAGGGTTGAACTATTAACACAATTGTACAAGGGCCATACAGTAAAAGAATTATTAAAGAAAGTAGATGAAAGAAAAGTTGTAGCTAAATTACTTAATGAACTTGATATTTCTAACATAGAAGATAGAAAAATAGAAGAGCTATCTGGGGGTGAATTACAAAGAGTAGCAATAGTTGCAGCAGCAGCTAAAAAAGCAGACGTATATTATTTTGATGAACCAGCCTCATTTTTAGATATAACCCACAGAATTAAAGCAGCAAGATTAATTAGATCACTATCAAAGAATGCTTCTGTTGTTGTAGTTGAGCACGATCTAGCTACATTAGATTATATATCAGATGAAATACAAATTGTTTATGGAGAGCCAGCCTGCTATGGTATATTTTCTCAAAGCAAAGCAGTTAGGAGAGGAATTAATGAATACATGGATGGAATGCTTCCAGATGAAAACATAAGATTTAGATCATACCCAATAAGATTCTCAGAAAAACCAATAGAGCGCTTTGTGTCAAAAGAAGCACTACTAAACTTCCAAGAATTAGAGAAAAATTATAAAATATTCAAGCTCAAAACTTCTTCAGGTGTAGTACATAAAGGAGAAGTTCTAGCAATTATGGGAGCAAATGGTTTGGGCAAATCAACATTTTTAAAATTAATATCAGGAATAGAATCACCAGATAAAGGAACTGTAGAGAAAATAAAAATAAGTTACAAACCACAATATCTAAATTATGATATAGAAGGCACAGTAAATGAACATCTAAGAAAAATAGCTGGATCAGAATTTACATCTGGTTGGTACAAAACAAATATCCTAGAAAAATTAAATATAAATTCAATATTACAAAATAAAATTGCAGAATTATCTGGTGGTGAATTGCAAAAAGTTCACATTGCTGCCTGTTTATCAAAACCAGATGTTAATATAATTGCAATGGATGAACCATCTGCGTTTATAGATGTAGAAGATAGACTTAACGTAGCAGAGATAATAAAAGATTTTGTTATAAAAAAAGAAATTGGTGCAATAATAGTAGACCATGACATCCAGTTTATTGATTTTTTAGCAGATTCTATGCTTGTATTTGAAGGCATACCTGCAAAAGAAGGCCATGTTTATGGACCAGTTTCAAAAAGAGAGGGTATGAACAAGGTTCTAAAAAATTTAGATATTACATATAGACGTGATAAACTCACTGGCAGACCAAGAATAAATAAACCAGGCTCGCAATTAGACCAAGAACAAAGATCTAAAGGAGAATATTACTATACATAAGTTTTTTATATAAGGATATTTTTTAAATATTATGCCAACAACAGCAAGAGTTCCAGCAACAAAAAATGATTCAGCTGAAAAAAGAAGAAGAGTCCAAGCCCTAAGTGGAATAAGCACAGTAATGACTGAAGCATATAAGGCTTTAAAGTCATATGCTTCATTTCTTGAAACGCAGGTAAAAGCAGAGCAGAGAAGAGGCAAAACAGAAGAATTAGAAACGCTTCAGAGCATAGGCAGAAATAGATTGCATAGTTTATTAGCTGATTACATGAAAGAATGTAGAGCTTACTCAAGAATAGCTAAAGATAATGAAGTAGATAGTAATTTGCAAACACTAAGTTTTTTGGTTAATAAACTTTCCTCAGCTGAGGGCCTATCAACCCAAATAGGTTTAGCTAAGAGCATTACAGCTTCAGTTCTTACAATTCAAGAAAAAGTAGGAGAAGCAATACAAGGAATAAGTTCCAGAACCAACTAAAAGTTTATATACAAGTCATGACTTCTAAGTGGCGATAATAATGGTAGATAGCGATGTATCATTAGTATTTATTCCAAGGGAAGTAATTGTTGTTAATAAATTAGAGGATATTGGAAGGCATGAACCAACAGTACATTCTTTAGATAGTATTATTAGAGTTGAAGCTTATGATGAAGAAGCAGAACCAATAGCATTAGATAGAATTTCTTTTGCATCTACAATAAATGAAGAATATTATCTTGATGTTGTTGTAAATAATGGCAGAGCATATCGCTTAGATCAACCATTTATGACATCTTCTTTAGGTGCATATAGCAGAGCAAAAGTATTAGAACCATATGATCCAGATCTTGCCAATCTATATTTCTTTTCCCAGATTGTAGCACAAGGCAGATTACTTGAAAGGCTTACAGATGTAGAACCAAGAATTTGGGTTGTACGTTATGGTACTCATGTAACTGGCTTGAATTTAAGCCAAATTGCAAAAATAGCAAGAGAGCTAGAAGCAAGACATCATTATACTGCAGAAGACCCACATGCCACAAGATATGCAACTCCGGGATTTAGTATTGATGGAGATCCAGATCTTGACTTCTGTAAGCATGATGATGTAGTAGTAAGGCACCTTGTTGCTTATGAAAGAACACTAAGAAGGCGAAGATTAGAAGAATAATATTTCATTCTATACTTTTTATTTCAACTATTCTTATAAATAAAGTTATTCTAATTATATTAATGAACAAAAAAGCTATAAAGATTTGTTTAGTAGGGACACACGGTGTTGGTAAAACAGGTTTAGCGAACGCATTAGCAGCAGCATTTATTGCAAGAGGCATTTCAACATATACAATCCTAGAAACAGCAAGAGAATTAACTAGAATAGAGCCAAACATCGTTAAAATAAATGAAGATACAACATTACAAGCCCAAGCCAGAATTCTAGAATACCAGTTTGAAAGAGAGAGGGCAGCAGAAACAATGCCATATCAAGTTATTGTAACAGATAGAGGCTTTGATAATTATATTTATATGGAAAGAAAGTTTGGTTCTCAATCAAAGTACGAAGCATTAGTAATAAGACATTTAATTGATCATCCCTATACTTTAATTGTAAAGGTTCCAATTACACAAAATGTCTTGATGTATGATGGAATGCGCTCTGTTGATATGGCCTTTCAAAAGGATATAGACAGAAGATTAAATGAATTTATGGAAAAACACAACATAAAACACTTAAAATTACCAGAACCAGTCATGCCTTACAGAGAAGATTGGACTTACAGAATACTAAAACAACTAAAAACTTACTTACCAGGCCTAATTTAAATAAATTTTTCTCAATCTCAACATTAATCAAAACTTTTTGGCAAAGTTATAGCTAAAATAGTACTAACCACTTGATCTGTATGTTGTACTTAAGAAATTTTTATAAAGAGGAAAAATAATCAAATACTACATTTCATGTTTTCACTTTAAACAATACACAAGATATGATTTTTACTCCAAGGTAACAAAAGGATTGAAATATATTAGTAAATTAAAGTAAAAGTTAAAAATTAAAAAAGGGTAGATAAAGGTGATATGAAAAATGTATTTAGAGAAAGAGGATGAAATTTCTACGTTTGAAGAATTTAAGACCATAGAAGAATTAACATCTAGGGGCCAAAAAGTAAAAGTTACAGATAATCAGCTTAAAGTAATGTCAAATAAATATTTGAGGGGAGATTCTGTAGAGCTGTGGTTGAGAAGAATAGCAAGAAATATCGCATCAGTTGATTTGCTTTATGAAAAGGGCATCCCACAAGAAGAAATATTAGACGGTGTGCATTACCAAATAATGAAGTCAGATAATGATCCAAAAGCCCATATGATCTTGTTCCAAATAAGGGATTTATCACGTAGTGAGCGGTTGAAAAACTTTAGAAAGTTCGAAGAAAATTTGTTAAATTCTGCAAAGAAATATCCAAAAGCATATTTAACATTAAGAAAAACAGAAGAAAGCATATACCAGATGTTATCAAACTTTGATTTCTTGCCCAATTCTCCCTGTTTAATGAATGCAGGAAGAGAGCTACAAGGTCTACACGCTTGTTTTGTAATACCTGTAGGAGATTCTATGGAAGAAATTTATTACGCATTAAGTGCAATGGCAATGATTCATCAATTTGGTGGGGGAACAGGATTTGGATTTAGCAGATTAAGACCAGAAGGAGATCCAGTTCAATCAACAAAAGGAATAGCATCAGGTCCAATGTCTTTCATAAGAATTTTTGATGTATCTACAGATGTTGTGCGTCAAGGCGGATGTGTTGCTTTAGATACAAGGGTTGCAACAGAAAATGGTTTAGTAAAAATAGGAGAAATTGTTCCTAAAAATTTAAATGTAAATGGATGGTCACAGCACACATTAACAGTTATGACTGACAATGGCCCAAAGTTGTCAGATGAAGCATACAACAATGGAGAATCAGAAGTTACAACATTAAAAACAAATCACGGTTACAATATAACAGCAACACCAAAACACAGATTTAGAATTATAGATGAAAATGGAGAGTATGTTTGGAAATATCTAAGGGACATAAAGGAAGGAGACTGGCTAGCTTTGCAATTAAATTCTTATTCAGAAGAGGCAAATTATAATTTTCCAGAATTTGATCATAAACCTCATTTTAATGCAAAGCCAATAATTTTACCACAAACCCCAACTATCGGATTAGGAGAACTAATAGGTTATTTTATAGGTGATGGGGCAATATCAATAAGTAAAAATGGAACTGGCAGATTTATTCTATCTTTTGCAGATGAATATACAGATACAAAAGAATATATACATAATTTGATGTTGAATATATTTGGAATTTTGCCAGAAGAATTTAAGAAAGAAGACGATAAAAGCACAAATTCATTTTATAATAGGACGACATTAGTTCATTGGTTAAAAAATATTGGTGTAGAAAAAGAATCTGCACTAAAAGCAAAAGTACCAGAAATTGTTTTCAGAGCAGGAAGAGAATTTGCTAAAGGATTCTTAAGAGGGCTATTTACAGCAGACGGAACAATAACAGATGAAGGCTATATATCTCTAGCAAGTGTTTCTGAGAAGTTAATAGATGATACACAGCAATTATTATTATCTTTAGGTATGCCTTCTCACAAGTTTGTAACAGAAGACAGAGAAGATGCTTATGGTGATAATCCTCTTTTTAGATTAAGTATAATAACAGAAAGAGGAATAAAAACATTTAATGAAGAAATACGTTTTCTTGCAGAAAAAAAGAACAATAGAGCAAGATCAAAGGATATAAAATGGGAGTTTCATGATATAATACCAAACCAAGAACAAAAATTAAAAAAGTTATATAATGGACCAGGAAGAGGTTGTGCTCCAGGAAAAATAAGTAAGGGAGCAAATAGAAAACTTTATAGAGATATACAACATTATCTTCCCAAAGTAAAATCAAAAAGGAATTTAACATATAAAAGATTAAAATTCTTGGCAGAAAAACATCCAGAAATAAATAAAAGTGAACTATCGCAGTTCTTGACAAACAATCAATTCTATGACCAAGTTGAATTATTGATAAACGGAAAAACACATACAGCGGATTTATCTGTTCCAGAAAATAATACATACATAGCAAACGGTTTTGTAAGTCACAACACGAGACGTGGTGCTAACATGGGAATATTATATTACAAACATCCAGATATAAGAAGCTTTATAACTTCAAAGTCAAAAGACAAAGGATTCTTGCAAAACTTTAACATTTCTGTAGCCATAGATGAAGAATTTATTAATGCAGTAGAAAACGATAGAGAAATTGAATTAGTTAACCCAAAAACAAAAAAAGGAGCTCGCAGAGAAAAAGCAAGAGAATTATTTGATCTAATGGGACAATGTGCTTGGGAAACTGGCGATCCAGGATATGTGGTTATAGACAGAATAAATCAATCAAATTCAAATCCAACACCAAAGCTTGGTCAAATTGAAAGTACAAATCCTTGTGGTGAGCAACCATTGCTGCCTTGGGAGCCATGCACATTAGGAAGTATTAATTTATCAAACCACGTAAAACAATTAAATGGAAAATATGTTGTAGACTATCAGAAATTAGAACATACAGCAAAATTGGCAACGCATTTCTTAGACAATGTAATAGATGCTAGTTATTATGTATTGCCAGAAA
>CAYJQZ010000013.1:0-14202 GCA_964372555.1 Candidatus Woesearchaeota archaeon
TATTATTTTGGTCATAAGAAACTGGGGATGTTTTCAAATGATAATAATAGACATTGAGACAACTGGAATAGATCCAAAAAAACACGCTATAGTAAGCATAGGAGCAGTTGACCTAAATAATCCTAAAAAACAATTTTATATAGAAAATCAAATTTGGAAAGGCGCTGAAATCTATTTAGGCAATGGGTTGCTTGGTTATAAACCTGCTTTATCTATAAATGGTTTTACGGAAGAACAAATAAATGATAAAAATAAACCTTCATTGAAAGAAGCGATTAAAGCTTTTCTGGATTGGATTAATGGCAGTGATGAAAAAATACTTGGAGGTTATAATCCTTATTTTGATTTGGGTTTTTTAAAAGAATCTTTTTTAATGTTTGATATTCAATGGCCTTTTGGAGATGGCGCTGTTGATCTTAAAAGTTTAGTTTATCTACATAGAATACAAAGAGGATTATTGCCTGTTGATGTAAATAGTGATGATTGCTATACTTATGTTGGCCTTCCTTCTGAAAAAACACCACATAACGCTTTGTATGGTGCAAAGCTAAAGGCTGAAGCTACATCTAGAATACTTTATGGAAAGAATCTACTAGAGGAATTCAAAGAATATCAAATTCCAGAATACTTAACAAAAAATGATAATAGTTGATGTAGAAACAACAGGTTATGATGCAAAGAAGCATTCAATAGTTAGTATAGGTGCTATTGATTTAGAAAATCCAGATAATCAATTCTATGTTGAAAATAGGATATGGGATGGATCAGAAATATTTGAAAAAGATGAATTACTTGCTGGGCTTAGGCCTGCTTTAGACATTAATGGTTTTACTGTTGAACAAATTAAAGATAAAAGTAAACTCTCTGTATCTGAAGCTGTAAAATTATTTCTTGAGTGGTCTGAAGGCTGCAATATAAAACTTATTGCAGGACATAATCCTTATATGGACTTAGAATTTTTAAGAAATTCTGCTTTAATGCATAATATAAAGTGGACTTTAGGTTACAGAACAATAGATTTACACACTGCAGTTTATCTTAATTACAAAAATAGAGGATTAAATCCTCCGGTAAAGCTTAGAGCCGAAGAATGTTTTAACTATGTTGGATTACCTGATGAACCAAGACCACACAATGCTTTAAATGGAGCTAAATTTGAAGCTGAAGCATTTTCTAGATTAATTTACGGAAGAAATTTATTAAAAGAATTTGAGATTTATCCTTTACCAGATTATTTAAAGAAATAAATTTAATTTTTATTTAACATTAGGTCTTCAACATGTTCTAGATCTTGAACTCTGTTTTCTATTGGCAATGCATTACTATGTAAATTCCAGAATACTTTTTCTAGCCACTCAACCCATTCTTTATCATGGATATCATACCAGATGTAAAGATCATTATCCAATTCTCCTTCTTCATAATCCTGTTTTTTCTTCTCTTCTCTTAATTTTGCAATTTTATCATCAATAACAAAGCCCCTTAATGGCTGTTCAATATGCCTTATATCAATTGCATCATAGCCTAATAAATGATTTATTTCTAAAATCTTTTTAATATTTCTTATAGATGCAATATCAACCCTGCATAGTATTTTAATATTTACTTTTCTTCTTGCTAAATCACTAATAACTTCTAACATTGCTGGATCATTTATGAATGAAATATTTCCTGAGAAAACATACAATTGCCTTGTTGCTTCTTTGAATAATTTTGTTAACTCTTGACTTTTATAATCTTTAATAGGAATAGTTGAAATATTTTTCCTGTTTTTATCTATTAAATTGTAAATATCAAAAGGATTAAAATCGTGTTTTTTTCTTCCAATTTTTATCTTATCTAGAAGAATCTGCTGGGCTGTACTTGCTCTCATTCCTTCTAGGTTTGCCCAATAAACTATTTTTAATGCCCCTTTTGTTCCGCCCCTAAACGTTTTTACTTTTATAGTACCATATTTTTCTGATATATAATTAATATATTTATCAGCTGTAACCCAACTCACTTTTAGAAGCAGTGATATTTCTTTAATTGCTCTTGGTTGTTTATAGACAAATTCATTTATAGCTTTTATAGCATCAGGAGTGAGCATGTTCCTGTAAAAGTTAAACACTATATAAGTTTTTTGATGAGAAATAGCTAACTAATGTAAAACACCATATATAAAAGTGGAAGTTACTATTCAGGATAGCCAAACAGTTAGGACTCCATTAAATAGAAAGAAGAGTCTTGTAAAGCCTGTTTTTAATCTAGATAGTTATCCTGATGAATTTAGATACTATAAGGGGGATGTTATACATCAACTAGAGATATTAGAAATCCCTGAAAGAAGGAACAGATTAGTTGATGTTTTAATAAAATTAAAGGTAAAGCCACAATTAAGCTTATTTTCAAATGAAAGAGAGACATTAGAAAATATTTTAGATGGATTATTAGAATTAAGAGCAAGAGGATTTTCTTTATATGCTAGATTTCAGAGTGAAATAAAAGGAAAGGCAAGAGAAATATCTGTAGCTAATAGGTGTCTAGATGAATTTCTTAGAAAATACGTCTTTGATATAATTGAAAAAGCTCCTTGCCATGAAAGTTGTCATGGTAGTGAGTTGAATTGGACTCCTAATAGAAGTATTGGAACACACATACCAATTGGAACTTCTTTGTCTTTTGATATAAGCGATGCACATAGAAGCACCAATTCACAATATGTTTTTGATTTATATTACAGAACACTGAAAGGTTTAGTTGATGATGAAGATGCAAGAATAGATGCTGCTGGATTTTTAACTATGGTTTCTACTGTTTACCATAGAGATAAAGGAAATTATGGATTGGCTCAAGGCTCTCCTGTAAGTGCTAAGATTTTTAATAGAATTTTGTATCCTTTTGATGAAGTTTTGTATGGCTGTTGCTTAGAAAGGAGATTAAGTTATACAAGATGGGGAGATGACTTTACTATAAGCTCTAGAGAATTAGATTACTATCTTAGAAAAATACTTGGTGGTTTATTGTTTATTGATAACTATTTCCCGATTGGTAGAAATAAGATTTATTTGCAGAGTGGGAGCACCCATTATTTACTTGGGCACAAAATTGTAAATGGAAGAGTAACTAAAGCCAGTGATGAAGAAGTAAAAAATAGAAATAAATTAGATCTAAGTAAATACCATAATGGGCATTCGCCTGAAAAATGGGTTGAGTTTACTAAACCTGAAGATGTAGTATATATCCAATTAGATGATCTGCCATTTTAAGATAAGTTTATAAGATTTTTCAATGGAGATAAAACTATGGAAGGGATAGGAGAAGGAAGAGAGTTTTTAGTGCCAGTAGGTGGGGTTTCTGGTGTTTTGGCTTTACCTGAAGCAAAAAGTATTACTGGTTTTGGTGTTGTTGAAACCTACAATATTAGAACCCTAGATGAGCATTTTGATACTTCTGCTTATGATTTGGCAAGAGCTGCATCAGTTTACCGGCATAGGTTTTCTGGTAGTAATTTTAGAACTTACTTTGTAACTTTTAAAACCCCTATTGCGGGAAGCAGTAATTTTAGAAGGAGAGAAGTAACTGTTGAAGTGGATGCAGATACATATTTTGTTGGTGAGCATTCTAGAGATTATTTAGATTCTAAATTAGAATCTGTAGTTGAATCTAGAAAAATTACTGGAAATGATAAGGTAGCACACGTACTTACAGTCTGTAATAGAAGGATAGCAATTAGGTGCTATACAAATGGAACTTTAATTGAAGTTGCTGTTGATGATATTACATATTTTGGAAGAAATTTACAAAGCCAGGCACATGAATATGGAATGAAAGTTAAATTAATCAACGGTAGTGATACTGTTTTACCTGACATTTCAGATAAGCTCTCTCATGATTTTGGAGTCGTTGAAATTAATGTAGATAAATATCGTAGAGGATTAATGCTACTTGGAATATGCGATCTGTCAACTAATTGAAGTTAAATTTAACTTAGTCAACAAATCCCCTTTAGCTTTTTTCCATTTTTTAGCTACTATTGTTTCTAAATCTGAAGCACAGCTTTCGTCAATTTCTTCTACTTCGCTTACTGTGCTTCTAAATTTGAAATATAACTCTGCTGCTTGCCCTAAGCGATATCTACCAAGTTTTTCATAAAGCTCAGCAATATCCCTCTCTACTTTATATTCCGGTGGTGTAGAGATAAATCCTTCTTTAGAAAATTCATGATTAGACACACCTTGTGGTCTGTGCATCTCAAAGTAAGAATCTGCTAAGTCAAATAAAACTACTGGCAAACGAAAATTACCAACAGATTCATTTCCATATCTTATTGTTTCCAATTCATATTGTACTACTCTAAACCTAACAACAGAATCTGCTCTCAGTATTGTTCTTATATGCGGCGCAATTCTTATTTTTGTTTTTATGTGGCTGTATTGAGTCCTGCCGTGGTCATCTCTATATGTTCTTGTTTCTTCATCTTCAATTAATGGTATTGTTTCTGTTTCTTTAAAATTCCTGAAAATCATCTCATCTTGAGTTCCTTTCTTTAATCTACCTATATCTGGGAAAAGTACCCCTGCCCGCCTTGTAAGATATGTTACATCTTCATTATTTAAGATAGAACCATTCCAAGTTGGTAGTTCTTTTTTACCTGAAAGTACTTCTAAATATTCTCTCCAAAGCGCGTTGTATCCCTCAGGTACAGCAATTGGATCACCAAAATTTGTAATATTCATGACGCTTTATTATCAGAGTTTTAGTTGGCTTTAGTATTTCTTATAGAATCTATGGTGTGGTGTTTAACAAAACATTAAAATATATATCAAATTCAATATATTCTATGCTCATATTCACAAAAGAGGGCCTAAGTTTAAATAGAGGTAAAGAAAGAGAGTGGATAATAACAAATGGTTTAGGGAGCTACTCTTCTTCTACTATTTTAGGCTTGAATACAAGAAAATATCATGGTATGCTTGTTGCTTCTTTAAGTAAGCCATTAAATAGGCATTTACTTGTAAGTAAATTTGAGGAAGAAGTTATAATTGGAAAAAAGACGTTTGGTCTAAGCTTAAACAGATACATAAATGAAGTTTATCATCCAAAAGGCCATCAATATCTAGATGGTTTTATTTACAATGTTTTTCCTACATTTAATTATAAAGTAGAAGGAATAGACATTATAAAATCAATTTGCATGGTTAATGGACATAATGCTGTTGTTGTTTCTTACAAAATTATAAGCGATAAAGATTTTATATTTTTAGTTAAACCTTTTGTAAACTGCAGAGATTTCCATAGTGTAACTAGAGAACCTGCTTGGGTTTTTAATCAGGTTGCTTCACAAAGAACAACTGTAATAAGGCCCTCTTATAGCAATTCGCCTGCCATAATAATTGGGAGTGATAAAGCAAACTACAGACAAAAAGGATATTGGATTTATAATATGGAATATGAAGAAGAGAATTTAAGAGGATATGATTTTGATGAGAATCATTTTTGTCCTGGTGAATTTGTTATTGACTTAAAAAAAGGATTAAATAAAGTAAACTTTTTAGTTGTGGGTGATCAAGTTGATGAAGCTTATGTTAGCTTTGATGATTTATATTCTTCTAATTCAAGAGAATATGAGAAATTCTTTCAATATGAAATTAATAGAGTAAAGTCTTTAGTTCATCTGTGTTATAATTTTAACAATATAAAAGAAGACCGTTTATTATCTTATTTAATACAAGCAGGAGACTCTTTTATTGTTAGAAATCCAAGTTTTGGAAGTAAATCTATAATCGCAGGCTATCATTGGTTTGATGACTTTGGAAGAGACGCCATGATAAGCTTGCCTGGTCTATGTTTAATACCTAGTAGAATAAACGATGCTAAAGAAATATTGATGCATTATGCCAAGCACTGCAAGAATGGATTAATACCGAATAGAATAACTGATAGCGGTAATATAGAATATGCTTCTGCTGATACTTCGCTTTGGTTTATTTATGCTTGTTATAAATTTTACAAATATACAAATAATTTAGATTTTGTTAAAGATAATTTATGGAAACATATCAAGAACATAATAAGTTCTTATAAAATGAATACAGACTTTGGTATAAGTATGAAAAGAGATTGTTTGATTTCTAATGAAGCAGATATGCCTTTGACTTGGATGGACACAAAATATACAGTGAGGAGGGGAAAATGTGTAGAAATAAATGCTTTGTGGTACAACGCGCTAAAAATAGCTGAGTTGTTTGCGAAGAGATTTGATGAAGATTTTGAAGATTATTTAGTTATAAGTAATATGGTAAAGAAATCATTTAATGAAGTTTTTTGGAATCATGGGAAAAACTGTTTATACGATAGAGTCGATGGTAATTTTTCAGATGAAAGCATAAGACCAAATCAAATATTTGCTGTTTCTTTGCCTTTTAGAATTTTAGATTTGAGAAAAGAACATTTAGTTGTAAAAAGAGTAACTGAAGAATTATTAACGCCTTATGGGTTAAGAAGCTTAAGTAAAAAAGACCAAAATTATATTGGGATTTACGAAGGAAATCAAGAACAAAGAGATAGAGCCTATCATAATGGAACTGTTTGGGGTTGGTTATTAGGACCCTACATATCTGCTTACTTAAAGATACATAATTATTCTAAAAAAGGAAAAGAAGAGGCTTATGAGAAAATACTGAAGAATATTATACATAGCTTAAGAGATTATGGTATAGGGACAATAGCAGAAATATATGATGGAAATGCACCATTTAAATCAAGAGGCTGTATAAGTCAGGCTTGGAGTGTAGCTGAGATAACTAGAGCATATGTTGAAGATTTATTAAAAGAAAAAATAAATTAACTGCTTGCTTTTAATACTTCCATTCCAAGTATGTCTTCTTCATCATACCGGCTTTCCATTTTACTTTGTATATAACCAATAAGCAGCTAGTATTTTTATTTTTGCAGTTTTACACTATCTAAGTAAGCTTTATATATACTCTAATTTCTATATTAAAAACATAAAAGGGGTGAGGAATGGAACATAAAATAAATGCTTTATTAAACAGAGATAAAGCAGTATTCTTGGCTTTAGATCATGGTTTAGAGCACGGTCCTAAAGATTTTAATTTACAAACTATAGATCCTGAATATACTTTTAAATTGGCAAGGGATGGAAATTTTAATGCACTTATTTTGCAGAAAGGTTTAGCTATTAGATATCATGAAAATTACAAGTATAAAATTCCTTTAATTTTAAAATTAAATGGTAAAACAAATTTAAGTCATACTGATCCTTATTCACCACAAATATGCAGTGTTAAAAAAGCTGTAAAGTTGGGTGCTGATGCTGTTGGTTATACAATTTATTTTGGTTCTCCTTTAGAGTCATTTATGATGAAAGAGTTTGCTAATATAGAAGAGGAAGCACACGATCATGGATTGCCTGTGGTTGTTTGGGCTTATCCAAGAGGACCAGGGATAGATGACATGAATACAGATACCTTGGCTTATGCTGCTAGGGCTGCGCTAGAACTTGGTGCTGATTTTATAAAAATAAAATATAATGATAGTCCTGAAGGATTCAAATGGGTAGTAAATAGTGCTGGCAATGCAAAAGTATTTGAATCTGGAGGACAAAAAACAGATACAAGACATTTGCTTACAGATGTATTTAATGTTATGAGGGCTGGTGCATCTGGCGTTGCTATAGGCAGAAATGTATGGCAATCTGAGCAACCATTAAAAATAACTGACGCAATAAAGTCAATAGTATTTGGTGGAAAGACTGTTGACCAAGCTTTAAAGTTAATTAAAAAATGAAAGTTTACATTGGTGCTGATCATGCTGGTTTTGATTTAAAAGAAAGATTAAAGCCTTATTTGAAAAAATCAAAACGTAAAGTTATTGATTGTGGTAATAAAAAATTAAACAAGAATGATGACTATCCAATATTTGCTTCTAGAGTAGGAAGAAAAGTTTCTAAAGATAAAAATTCTTTTGGAGTTTTGATATGTGGCAGTGGACAGGGAGTTTGTATTGCTGCTAATAAAATTAAAGGCATAAGGGCTGCTTTAGCTGAACATGTTCAGGATGCTGTTTCTGCTAGAAAAGAAGATAATTGCAATATTATTTGTTTACAGGGGAGATTTACTAGTTTTGATAAGGCAAAAAATATAGTGAAGGCATTTTTAAAAACAGATTTTAAAGAAGAAAAAAGATATAAAAGAAGAGTAAATGAAATAAAAAGAATAGAGAGATGATTCTATTTGTGATATTAAAAAGACAACCGTAACCTTTAAATAACAGTTGTTATATATAAATAACATATGTTACAAAAAAAATACATTATCCCTATAGAAGATTTTAGATCCCTTTTTGGTACTAAGGGCGGCTTTGGTGTAGCTCAACTTATATTCACATTTCCACATAAAAGTTTCCATCTTAGACAACTAGCTGAAGAATTAAATTTCTCTACTACGGCTGTTACAGAAGGTATTGATATATTAATGAAGTATAACATAATAAATGTAGAAGAAGGACCCACAACAAAAAATATTAAGGCTAATCTTTCCTCAGAATCTTATAAGGATTATAAATTAATATTTAATTTATTTTTACTTAAAAGATATAATGTCTTGTATAATCTTACTGCTTTTTTTCATAATCCTGAATGTATTGTCGTTTTTGGATCTTTTGCTAGAGGAGAAGATATAGAAGAAAGTGATATTGATATTCTAATTATCGCTTCTGGAGAACCAAGTCCAGACTTAAAATATTTTGTTAAAATTTGGGAAAAAGCTTTCAATAGAAAAATTAATATTCATAAATTAAAGTCTTTAGATAAAGCTGAAAATTCATTTAAAAATGCAGTAGCAAATGGAATAACATTATATGGTTATTTGAATGTGATACAATGATAGATAGATTTGAAGAATATTTAAAATTGGGAAAAGCTAAGAGAAGAACAAAAGATATTTTAGAAGCCAAATCATTATTGGAACGTTCAAAAAAAAGACTTAACTATATTCGATCATTAAATGAAGACACCGCTTTTCTGGTATTAGAGGATGCTTATGAATCTATTAGGGAGGCAGCTCAAGCATTAATGTCTAAAGATGGCTTTAAACCTTATTCTCATGAAGCAACTATAAGTTTTATAAAAGAATTTTATGGAAAAGAATTTGATGAATATATTATTATTCAATTTGATAGATTTAGAGAAATAAGAAATAATTCATTTTATCGTGGGCAACCTGTAAATGTTGACGATGCATTAAAATGTTTGGAATTTTCAAAGACTTTCGTTAAAATGGCGGAGGGATTATTAAAATGAAATACCAAATAATTCCTGCTTTAATCGCTAGTAATCAGAAAGAACTAGATAAATTACTTGATAAATATAAAAAATTATCAGGCTATTTGCAAGTTGATGTTATGGATGGCAAATTTGTAAAAAATAAAAGTAATTTTTTTAATTTTAAATTGCCTAAAACGCACAAGTATGAAGCACATCTGCTGGTTGATAATCCTGAGGAATGGACAAAGAAAAATTATAAACAATTTGATGTTCTAATTGCTAATTTTGAAAAGGTTAAAGAACCAATGCAATTAATCAGGTTTGTAAAAAATAAGAAAAAGAAAATTGGATTTGCTTTAAACCCTGAGACTTCTATAATGCATGTTGAACCTTATTTAAAAGATTTAGACAGAGTTTTAATTTTAACAGTTCATCCTGGAAAATATGGTGCTAAATTTGTTAGTAGAACTTTAGATAAAATAAATATGCTTAGAAGGAAATATAATAAAGACATAGAAGTCGATGGACATATTGATCCTATGACAATTAAATTATGCAAGAAGATGGGCGCAAATTTGTTTGCTGTTGGTCATTATTTAAAAGATAGTAAGGATGTAAATAAAGCTATGAATGAACTAAAGAAGGCTTTGAGATAACCTTTAAATAATCCTTAATTTGTTAATTAAACAAAAGATGGTGAACATGAATCAATTAAAAGATATAGCAAATATTCTAAGAAGAGATGTTCTAAAGATGACTACGAATGCTGGTAGTGGTCATCCTACTACTTGTTTATCTTGTGCTGAAATTATGAGTGTATTGTTTTTTGATGAAATGAAATATGATACAAAGAACTCTTTTAATGAAGACAATGATGAATTTATTTTAAGCAAGGGGCATGCTGCTCCAATATTATATGCTTCTTTATATCGCGCTGGATGTGTAAACAGAAATTTGAATAGTTTGAGAAAATTTGGTAGTCCATATGAAGGACACCCATTACCAAGTGCATTAAAATGGATTAAAGTTGCTACTGGTTCTCTTGGGCATGGGCTCTCTATTGGCGTTGGAATGGCTTTGGCTTCTAAAATACAAAAAATAAATTTTAGAACTTATGTTTTATTAGGTGATGGTGAGTGTGCTGAAGGTTCTGTTTATGAAGCATTTCAGTTGGCTTCGCATTATAAACTAAATAATTTATGTGCTATAGTTGACGTTAATCGGTTGGGACAAAGTGGTGAAACTATGTTAGGTCATGAGACTGGTGCTTATAAAAATAGATTTGAATCTTTTGGATGGAATGCTATCGTTGTTGATGGGCATAATATAAGTCAATTATTAAATGCATTTGAAAAAGCAAGAAAAGAAACAAGAAAGCCAAGTGTAATTATAGCTAAGACATTCAAGGGAAAAGGTGTTTCATTTTTAGATAATAAAGAAGGATGGCATGGAAAGGCTTTGAATGAAAAACAACTTAAAGAGGCATTATCTGAAATACCAAACCCACAAATTCCAAGAGTAAAGATTACTAAACCTTGGAAAGTAAGAATTAATTTTAGAAAATCTAAGAATTTAATACAAACAAATTATTTACAAACAGATTTAGTTGCTACAAGAGAAGCATATGGCAATGCCCTTGTTAAATTAGCAAATGGAAGTGATTGGATAATCGCAACAGATGGAGAGGTAAAAAATTCAACTTATGCTGAAAACTTAATGAAGGCAAGACCTGATAGATATATTGAGGCTTATATTGCAGAGCAGAATATGGTTGGAATGGCTTTAGGATTGAGTGTAAAGGGATTTAATGTATTTGCTTCAAGTTTTGCTTGTTTTTTATCAAGAGCCCATGACCAAATAAGAATGGCTGCGTTATCAAATGCAAATATTACTTTAGTTGGGTCTCATGCAGGAATCTCTATAGGCGAAGATGGACCATCACAAATGGGATTAGAAGACATAGCAATGTTCAGAGCCTTGCCTGGGAGTATTGTTTTATATCCAAGCGATGCTGTTTCTACAGAAAAATTGGTTCAGTTAGCATCTAATGTTGAAGGATTAAAATATATAAGAACTACAAGACCAAAAACACCAATAATTTATAGAAATAATGAACTATTTCCTTTAGATGAATTTAAGATTTTAAGATCATCTCATCATGATAAGGTAGTGGTTATTGGAGCAGGAATAACTGTACATGAAGCTTTGAAAGCATATGAAATTTTAAAAAAAGATGGAATACATATTGCCGTTGTTGATTGTTACTGTATAAAGCCTTTTAATAGTTTTAAATTTTTAGATTTAGTAAGGAAAAGCGGAAATAAAGTTATAGTTGTAGAGGATCATTATTCTCAAGGGGGTATTGGTGAGATGATAATGCATTCATTATCAAGAAATAATGTTGTTGTAAAAAGCTTAGCTGTAAATAAAATACCCCATTCTGGAAAGCCTGAGGTTTTATTGGATAAATATGGAATAAATGATAAGGCCATTGTTAATGCTGTTAAAGGATTAGTCTAACCTAAACTTTAAATACTCCCAACTATAAGAGAAATTAAATAAAAAAGAGGAAAAATGTTTGATAT
Organism: Candidatus Woesearchaeota archaeon; assembly: GCA_964372555.1. Taxonomy (GTDB): domain Archaea; phylum Nanobdellota; class Nanobdellia; order SCGC-AAA011-G17; family GW2011-AR18; genus CAYJQZ01. The sequence goes on from CAYJQZ010000013.1 coordinate 11,854, forward strand.
AATAACAATAGGTTCTGCAGTAAAAGATATATTCATCGATGCTGGTTTCCTAAAAAAGAAAGATAATTATTTGCTTTTAGAATGTGGTTCTAAAAACAGCATAGAAAAGCCTTTTATTCAGAGTGGCGGTGGCGCAACAAATACCGCTGTGGCCTTTTCTAGACTGGGATTAAAAATTGCAATGGTTTCTAAATTAGGAGATGACGAATCTGGCCATTCAATAAAGAAAAATCTAAATGAAGAAAAAGTTAATTTGAATCATTTAATTACAGATAAAAATATAGGAACTGCTTTTTCTTTTATAATCACAAAGGAAGGCGCTGACAGAATAGTATTTACTTATAGGGGTGCTTCTGATAATATTTTGTTGAATGAAATAAAATTAAATTCTTTGAAAACAAAATGGATCTATATAACTGCTCTAAGAGGCAATTCTTTAAAAGTTTTAAATCCTATTATAGAATATGCAAAGAAAAATGGTATTAAAATTGCAGTTAATCCTGGAAGTAAAGAGCTAGAAATGAAATCTTTGTATAGATATGTTGATGTTTTATTATTAAATAAAGAAGAGGCTGAGATATTATCTGGAAAGGGCGACTCAATTAATAAGATAATAAGTAAACTTCTTAATTTAGGCCCAAAAATTGTTGTTGTAACAGATGGACAAAATAAAGTTTTTGTTAGTGATCATAAAAATATTTATAGTTCTAAACCTTATAATATAAAAATAAAAAGTACCTTGGGTGCTGGTGATGCTTTCTGCTCTGGTTTTACTTCTGCTTTGATTAGAAATAAAAATATTGAGGATGCAATAAAATTGGGAATGTTGAATGCCTCGTCTGTTATACAGCATGAAGGTGCTAAAGCTGGTTTATTGCATTATAGAGACGTTAATAGCTATGAAAATAAATTAAGACAGAGATTAGTTATACATAAAGAAAAATTTTAAACTATGATAAATCTGGAAAAAACAACTGGATTGAAATTATATTATAAGAATAATAAATTAGTTTCTCCAAATTTGGTTATACCCAAGGCTAATATAAGAAAGTTAAGTGATATGAAATATGTTTTAAGCAACCCTAAATTAGCCAAAGGTTCAAAATCAATTTATTATATGTATAGAGGAATTCATTTGCCAGATCATAATCACTTATTTAGTAAATACAAAATGAGATGGGATGTTACTGTTGTTCTTCCTGGAAAAATTGGTAACGAATTTGTGAAAACTGTTGGGCATCATCATAAAGGTGTAGAAATTTATGAAGTTCTTTATGGAGAAGCGCTTTATGTTTTTGAAAATGATAAAGAATTTTTAGTTATTCATGCTAGGGCTGGTTCAAGAGTTTTTATTCCTTCTGAATACTGGCATGTTACAATAAATCATACAAATAATTTATTGATAATGGCTAATTTAATGCCAGAAAATGTCAAATCTAATTATAATGATATAAAAAGAAAGCATGGAATGGCTTATTACTATGTAAAAGGAAATAGATTTGTTGCAAATAAGAATTATAAAAAATTACCTAAGATGAAAAGATTGAAAGCTAAAAAGTTCAAAGTTCCCATTTATTGGGAATTTATTAGTGAGCCTGATAAGTTTAAGTTAAGATGAAAACAATTGGTGTAGATTTGGGTGGAAGTAAAGTTGAAGTCATACTTTTTGATGATAGGAAAATAAAAAAGCGAAGTATTATTAAAACAATGGCGCATACAACACAAGCTAGAATTTTAAAAAATATTTTAGATTGTATAGAGAAAGTATTTGTTGTTGATGTTAAAAGAATTGGTGTTGGTATTCCTGGTATTGCTGATAGTTCAGGTAAAATATTAGACATGCCAAATGTTAAAAAATTAGTTGGTGTAAATGTAAAAAAAATAATACAAAAAAGATTCAAAATTCCTGTTGTTATAGAAAATGATGCAAATTGTTTTGCTTTGGCTGAATATAAATATGGCGCAGGAAAACACTATAGAAATGTTGTTGCAATAATTTTTGGTACTGGAATAGGTGCTGGATTAGTTCTAGATGGAAAATTATATCGTGGGAGTAATGGGGGTGCCGGAGAAATAGGATACAATTTGATGTTTACAGATAAAAATAAATTAGAACAATTTGAACATTTGTGCAGCGCAGGTGCAATAGTAAAGAAACGCGGTAAATTATCTAATTCTTATCTAAATAAGGAATTTTATAGGTATCTGGCTATTAATCTCGCTAATATTATTAATACCTTAGATCCAGACATTATTGTTATTGGTGGAGGACTAAGAGATTTTTTAGATTATAAATTATTAAATATATTATTAAGTCCATAGGATATGAAAAGTATTTGAAAGAAACAT
>CAYJQZ010000014.1:0-13963 GCA_964372555.1 Candidatus Woesearchaeota archaeon
GCTACACCCTTAAGATACTCCCCGCACATATTGCATTGTGGTTTTCCTGGCTTTTCCCTCTTATAATGCATTACTAACTTACCACCCGGAATTCTTGTGCTAACTTTCTTTAATCTTCCTGATTTGTGTTTAGATCCAACCATAATATCCTCCTAATAAACCTTCATAATTTTTCTTAATATCATACTAAATACGACTGATAATAAAACATAACTCCATATTCCGCCCATATTTAGAAGTACATCACCAAAAGGCTCATAAGTCTTTCTTATCCAAATAAAAGCCAAAGCAAATGGTACTAAAGTCACTATCATAGGTTTTATACTTTGTTTCCACTGTACCTTCATAGCATCCATATTTTCTTCCATCATCTTCTTATTTAATTCAGACATTTTCTTAGGATCTGTTTTATGTTTTTTGATTTCATCCTGCATACTTTTGGTTTTTTCTCTCATGGATTTTAATAAAATCTGATCAGTTAAATATTTCCAAGATATGGTGCTTATTAAAGATAAAATAAATGAAATAAAAATTATACCAACTAAAGGACTAATGGCAACAGCCCAGCCAAATATAAAATTAAATACACTATCTAATACCATTTTATTCTCCACCCATCATCTTTCTTAATGCAGGATGCATATCCATCATATGCTGTTTTGCTATATCTTCATACAATCTGTATATAATCATTACTGCCAATAATATGCCTGTGCCTCTTGATAATGCTCCAAGCAAATCTGCACTTGCTGCAATTATACCAATAAACAAACCACCCATTATAGTTAAAGGAAATATATATCTCTTCAATACCTTTTCTAATATTCTTTCATCAGTCCTAAATCCTGCAACATGTAACCCTGCTGCCCTTATTTGTTTTGCCTGATTCTCTGCACTCATACCAGAAGTCTGCACCCAAAATACGGAAAACAAAACTGAACCTAAAGCAAGTACAATAATATAAACCAAAGCTTTCAAAATATCCAACCACACAAAGGTTCCAGTTAATATATTTATAACAATTGGCGGACCACTAATCCAACTTATAAGTGACGTGGCAGTTTCAGGCCCAACTATGCCTCTAGTTTGCATAAAAGTCGCCCCTAACTGGATATTAGCAAGCAAGGCAGCAATAAGAATAACTGGAATATTGCTTGTATACAAGAAATTCAAAGGCCACCTCACACCAAAACCACTAACCTTGCCAAAACTTAATGGAATCTCTACTTTCATTGCCTGAGCATAAACAGAGATAACAAAAACAACAACAGTTGCTATAACTGCAACTGCTGCTATCAAAGCCTCTTTGGGTACACCGCCCAACAAAGATGTGAAAAATACTAAAATCGCACCAATAGCTGGCTGACCAGATCCAAAAGCCCAGTCTCCTAAAGCATTCAATGGACTAAATGCTCTAATAAATATTTCAGAAGCAACTCCTGCAGCTATGAATAAACTTACACCAGATCCAAAGCCCCACTTACTTGTAACTTCGTCCATAAATACAACAAGCAAACCACCAATAATTAACTGAACTATAAGAACTAATTGTAAACTAAAGTAAGCAGACGTACCAGCTAAAGCAGGATCTGGTGCCAAACCACCAAGCATAACATAAACAATTGCCTCAAAAAACACAAAGAATATTGTTAATAATTTTTGCAAACCTTGAAAAAAAGTTTTGCCATCCTGTGTGGTTAAATCAACTTTAATAATTCCAGAACCAACAAGCAACTGCAAAACTATGGATGATGTAACTATCGGCCCAATACCTAGGCTTAGTATCGAACCAAAACTTGCACCAAGGATTATTGACAATTCTCTAAATTGAGATAGTGCATTAGCACCCAAACCATATAAAGGTATAACTGATAAAATAAAAAAAGCTATTAAAATAATTGATGTCCAAACAAGTTTCTCTTTGAAACTAAGTTTCTTCTGCTCAGGCTTTTTTACTGTAGGTAAAAAAGAAACTATTTTATTAATTAGAGACATCTTCCCTTACTATAATTCCCCCTTTCTCTTCTATCTTTTTTATAGCAACTGCAGAAAAATAAGGTGCACTAATCTTAAGTTTTAGATTCAATTTGCCACCACCTAATAATTTTTGGTAACCTAATTTCTCAAGATCAACAACATAAAAATCTTTATCCTTAGTAACTAACTTTTGCTCAAAATAATTATTTAACTTGCTCTGAAGATTATCTAAATTAATTGATCTTATTTTATGTAAAAGCTTTTGAGGCCTTCTAAAACCATGCCTTCCAAAGTATTCATTTCCATAAAGCTTCAATATTGTTGGCTTTTTATGGTCTGCTCTTTTACCACTGCCAGCCATACCTCTTCCACCCCTATTGCCCGCGCCCCTATGCTTTTTCTTAGCACCCCAACCGTGGGTGTGAGTTCCCCTCATTCTGCTAAATTTTCTTCTCTTTCTCGCTGCCATTTCACAACATCCTTCTAACCAATTGATTTATATTATCTTTTCTATAACCCAAGGCTCCACCCAAACTATATGGTTTTTTCACTCCAGCCCTATCAAATCCGCCTTGTGGTGGTTTCAATCTGAAAAAGGTTTTCAAACCTGGAACCTCTTTTAACTTTATTTTACCACTAAAAAAGCTTTTTGTAAATTCATCAAATCCCATTTTTGATTTATCTTTCAAATATTGTTCTGTAAGTGGCTTATTTCCAACAATTCTGCCTCTCTTTTCCAACAAAAGCCTAAATGTCTCTTCATTTAATTCTCCCCAAGTAATATAATCCTTAAGTAAAATAAGCATCCCTAAATAATTTCTTGAATCATCAACAACAACACAGCTATTTTTCTTTACTAATTTAAGGAACTTCAAAGTATCTCTAAACTTCTTGGTCATCCCAATTGTGCCACGAATTTGAACAACTGCAAATTTCATATTCAATTACTTGATGTTGCGCCCTCAACAACACCTACCTCCTGAATAAATTCCTCTTTCATTTTAATCTTACTTAATTGTTTCAAAGCATCAAAAGAAGCCCTAAAAAAGTTTAACTTAGTAGCAGTCTTGCCTTTGGTTTTTGTATAAACATCCTTTATTCCAGCTAAACCAAGAAGAATTCTTGTCTTCTTTTCAGCCTTTAAACCTGTACCTCTTGGAGCAGGCATAAATGTAACTTCTACACTGCCACACTTTCCAGTAACCTTAAATGGAATAGAATGTGGAGTTTTACAATCACAATCCCAAGAACCACAAGCCCTTCTTATTTTAATAACACTTAATTTTGCTTTTCTAAGAGATTTTTCTCTTGCAGGAACAGTCTCTTTAGAACTGCCAAACCCAACACCAACAAAACCATTTCTATTCCCAATAGCTGCAAAAGCAGAGAACTTTATTCTATTGCCTTCAGAAGTTTTTTTCTGAGTTTGTTTCCAAATACTCCCCTTACCACCGCCAAACTTTCCCTTACTCTGACCAACTTCTAAAAGTTCAGAAGTTAAACCAGGCAACAAAGCATCAACTATCTCAGGCTCAAGTATTCTATAACCCTCATCAAGTACTTGACCAAGATCTGTTAGCTCCCTATTTTTTACTCTTCTGCCTAATTCAGTCCTAGGCTTCCAATCATCTATGTTAAAACTTTTAGTTGGTGCTACCATTTCTCAAGTATTTTTTTCTTAACCTCCTCAAAATGCTTAGTAATTTCCTCAGGTTTCAAACCTGATTTGATGTAGCTAGAAAACTGCTTATTATAACTATCCTTTCCTTTAATTTTTGATGCATAGTCTTGAATATGTTTTCCACTAATTCTATCATCACTAGGCAATACACTTTCACCAACACTTATTTTAAAACCAGAATCAATCAAACCCTTAGCAGCAGCAAAAAAACTTGAACCTAAAACAGCCCTATAAACACCAAGATCAACAACACCAGAAGTAACCCCTTTTTTCTTTGCTTTTAATCCGCACAACAAACCAGCAAGATAAGCAGAAGAAATATTTCCTCTATGACCCTTCCAACCATACTTTAACAGCTCACGAGTATTGCTAGATACAACTGTCTTATCACCAGCACTTTCATATCTAACAATCTGAACAGTAAAATTATTTAACCTTCTTCTCAAAACAGCTCTTAAACTACCAGAAGAAAGAAGCTTCAACCTACTTTTATAATTAGTTTTACCTGCTCTCTTCCTTCTAAAATTCAATGTGTAGGCTTTTCCCTGTTTCATTTTTTAACCCATAAATTATGTTCTGTTAAATAAAGTTTTATATGTCTTCTGCTTCTAAAAAATCCCCCTTTGGCCTTTACTCTTAGGTCCTTATAAGCCTCTTTACTTATTTTACTGCTTTGCAATAATTCAGATAAAACCTCTCTCTGCGCTCTAATTTTATTTACCCAAATAGTCTTTTTACTCAATCTAGAAGTTATTGTTCCCTTCTTGGACGCAGAACCACTTCTTCTACCCTTTCGCTTTTGTATAAGTAGTTCCCTAAATCTCCCCCTTGATACTCCTTTTTTTTGTTTGACAAGAATAGCCCCTTCTGCTACTAATTTTCTAATATCATCCCTAGTAATTGCCTCTTTAATATCATTAGCTCTATTTGGGTCTAGCCACACCCTATCTAAACCAACTTTCAACAAACGGGATGCAATTAATCTTTTACTTCTTAGGTTCATCTTTCTTTTCTCCCTTCTTCGCAGCTTCATCTAATTTTTTCTTTTTTGCCTCTTTCTTTGTATCAGCTTCCTTCTTCTCTGAATTTCTCTTTTCATTAATTTGAGTTAAATAAACATCAATATCTTTAATGCCAACAATGGTTATTTTCATTTCTTTAGCTTTTGTAAGTATTTGTACTCTTTTCTTTGTGCCAACACCATGTGCAACAACAGCAACAAATCCACTCTTAACCTTGCTCAAATCACTAACATTAGAAATAAGAACAGAAATCATTCCCTTTCTAGTCAATCCTTTAACATCTGTAGGACTGCTATATCCAATTGAAGGCAAGTTCTTGTGTCCCTTAAAACCACGTCTTAATTTATTATGTATTCCCTTAGGCTTCCTCCAAGTCCCTCTAAATTGTTTGAAAATATTAGAATCCGTTCTCTCAAATTCTGGCTTCTTAGCCTTCATCTTATTTCTAACACTTAATAAATCACTCATCTTCATCTCCAGGCTTAGATGTTATGTAGCAACCATCTTGGAATATTCTTCTGTCCCTATTTGTAATTCTAGTAAGCTGTTCTATACTAGCAGCAGCCTGACCAACTTTATCCTTATCTAAACCATTAACAACAACAATATCCCCTTCAACCTTAACTTTAACACCATCAATTATGCCAACTTTTCTAGGAACTTTTTCTCCCAAGAAATTTTTAATTATAAAAGTATTTCCATCAATACTAACATTCATAGGGAAGTGCCCAGAACAGATCTTAAGTTTTGCAGTATAACCCTTTTCAACACCAGAAAACATATTTCTAAGATGCGCCATATAAGTATTCATTGCCATTTTATCTCTTTGTGAAAATTTTATTTCTTTCTTAAGACTAAATATAATGTCGTTGCCTTCTTTTGAAATAATAACTCTAGGATTAACAAAAGTGCGTTCTAAATTTCCCTTAGAACCCTTTACCTTAATTGTATTATTTACTACATCAGCATTAACTCCAGCAGGAATTTCTAACTGAGTACTATATGTTTTCTTTTCCATATTTAATAACAGTAAGCTACAAGCTTGCCCCCTATTCCTTTCTCAAGTGCTTTTTTATGTACCATCACACCCTGAGATGTTGTAACAATAAACAACCCAAAGCCTTTTGCTGGCAAATATCTTTTCTCAAACCTCTCGTAATTATCTCTTGTAAATGAAAATCTAGGTTTAACAACACCACAGCCATTTATATTTCCAATTAAATTAACCTTAACAAAACCGCCCCTTGTGCTATCAACAACTTCATAATCACCAATGTACTTATTCTCTTTTAATATAGTCAAAACTGAAAACAACATTTTAGAAACAGGTCTAACAATACACTCACTCTTCCCAACTTTCTCACAATTCAAAATGTGAGATAAACACGTTGCTAATGGATCATTCAAGCTCATTTTTCTTCCTAGCCAAACTTCTTGAAACCTATTTCAGAAGCTCCCTCCCTAAAACACATTCTACATAAATGAATGCCATAACTCCTAATATGTGCTCCAAATCTGCCGCACCTTTTGCATCTTCTAAGACCTATTCCAGTAGTTCTATTTTTAGGAGTATTATGTTTAGCATATTTCCTCAACTTTGCAGGCTTTGCGTTCAGCTGCTTAAATGCTTTTTTGAAATCTTTTATTGTCATTCTTCTTCCTCCGAATTGACTCCATATTTGCTTTTCATAAAATCAATAGCTTCAGCAGCACTTATTCTATGTCTCATAGGTATCTTTCTAGTAATAGTTGCTCTCTCTTTAACTCTAAATCCTGGCCGCTTTAAAGTCACAGCCACTTCTAGACCTATAACACCAATGCTGGCATCATAACTAACATCAGGTATATCAATATATTCATGTATGCCAAATGAAAAATTGCCAAACTTGTCAAACTTACGTCTTGGTATTTTATTATCTACAGCATGTAATAAATTTGCTAACAAACTCTCAGCCTTCTTGCCTCTAACAGTTACTTTACAAGCAAGAGGCAACCCAGGCCTTACTCCCCACGTTGGTATTCTTTTGTTGCTAATAGTTTGAACAGCTTGCAAACCACTTATATTTTTTAATAATCTAATGGCTTTCTCTAACTTCTCCCCTGGGGCCCCAACACCAATATTTAGTGTTACCTTATCCACAACAATATTCTTCATAACATTCATTTCTTAGCCTCCAGACTTACCTCTGGCTTGTCTTTACCAACAACAAAAGCATATTCAGTAGTTGTAATATAATCTGTTCCCTCTATTTCAACAACTACTTTTGGTTTCTGAAGATCTTTAGTCTTTAAAACATCTTTAACCTTGCCAAGCCTACCAACATGAGAACCACCACTCAAGTAGACCAAAGAATCTTTGTCTAAACTAAATATTTTACCAAAATTTTTCTTAGATAAATCAAACAAAACACTATCACCGACACCACCATTAAACTTTTCAAGTAAAATATTTTTTCCATCATGGAAAGTCAACTGTAATTTACCACCACTAACAACCTGCTTCCTAACAACTTTTAATAATTTAATACTGCTTTCTTCTTTCTTTATAGGAACTAGAATAAATCTTCCACTTCTGTTGTAAACCACTCTATAATATTCTCCCAACTTTGATATTTCTATAATATCCATAAAACCAACTGGAAATTTTCTCTCTTTTCTAACAACGCCATCAACTAAAAGGTTCCCAGCATTTAAAACTGTATTTATTTCCTTGGCTGTCTTAGCATATTCTAAAATATCTCTAAGTAAAAAACTTAATGTAAAACTTCCATTTAAAGAATGCGGACCTGGAAGAGGTTTTGCTATCCACTTAGTTGTCTTTCTCTTTAAAAACCAACTCTTGGGTGATGCTATTCTAGATAAGTGATTCTTTACCATTTTATTTCTTCTCCAAAGCCTTCTTTCTTAATTTATCCTCTAAATTTAATTCCATAATCATAAGATTTGATGGATGCAAAGCAACTGGAATCCTGCTGCTATCCCTTTTAACACTAAATGCATCATCAACATAAACTGCTTTATGTTTCAAATCAACTCTATTAACTTTAGTTAATTTACCTTTGAATTCCCCAACCATAATTTTTACTCTGTCTCCTTTTCTTACTGGTATATTCCTCTTACCATATTTTACCTTTAGATCTTTAGTTAATCTAACACTCATCATTTTTCTGAGTATATGCAAAGGAGCATTGTAACTATACTTTCTCTGCTTCTTAACATTCTTGCTCTTTCTCCAATGTCTGCTCCAAGATTTCATATTTCTAAACCACTGCCTTAGCTATTTTTGCAACAGCAGGCCATCTCCCAACTACTTCTCTTGCGATTGGTCCTTTAATCAAAGTTCCTTTTGGATTTCCTTTATCATCTTTAAGTACAACAGCTGCATTATCTTCAAATCTAATTCTCATACCATCAGACCTTCTATATTCTTTAACTTGCCTTACTATAACTGCATTTACAACTTTTTTTCTCATCTCAGGATTACCATTCCTTACTGAAGCAGTTACAAAATCACCAACACCACCACTTGGATTTCTTCCCTTTACACCTTTACCGCCTCTAAAAGATATTATAAACAAACTCTTAGCGCCAGAATTATCACAAGCTACCAAATAACTTCCCCTTTGCAATCCCCTTGTTACCCTTGCCTTAACTGCTTTCATTCTAACCTCTCAACAATTACAAAACTTTTTGTTTTGCTTATTGGTCTAGTCTCAATTATTCTAACTTTATCTCCAGCCTTTGCATTTATACATAATGGATTATGAACCTGCAACTTGCTCCTTCTTTTTTCATATCTCTGATACTTTTGTAAGTAGAACAATCTCTCCCATTGAACTACTGCGGTTTTATGTGCATTTGTTTTAGTTATCATACCAACAAACTCTCTACCTCTAACTTTAAAACCACCATGAAAAGCGCAATGTTTATCATCGCATGAACCTTCAGGTTTTTTTACTTCCAATCCAATATCAGTAATGCCTTTCATTTTTTAGCTACTGCCTTCTTCAGTCTATCTTCTGGTTTAGCAATTAATAATCTTCCATCTATCTCAAATGTTTTCTTTCCATCCATTACATTTATCCAAACACTTTCTTTCTGTATCATTTTTCCACTGTCAAATATAATCATGTTCTTGGTTTCATCAACCACTTTTCCACTTAACCCAACCAAACTTTTGTTGGACGATTTAATCACTTCAATTTTCTTTCCTATGATTTCCCCCCTGAAGATCACTTTAACGTCCCTGTTTGACAATCATTGAGCTATCCTTGAAACCTAGCTTGATAAGTTCTGCTTTAACTTTTTCAACATGGCTTCCTTGCAGCTCAATCATACCATTTTTTGAAGTGCCGCCACAAGCAAGCTTGGACTTTAGTTTTTTACAAAGGTCCTTAAGATCAATTGTCTTTTCATCAAGGCCTTCAATTGTAGTTGCTAATTTTCCAAACCTTCTCTTAACAACGCTTATAGTTATCTTCTGCTCTTCTCTAGCGAGTGTCTGACACACGCAAAGATCTTTAGGTAAACTACATACGCTGCATACTTCCATGACTTTACTTGCCACCTCCAGATTCTGTTTTTCTATTCATAACCATTAACATTCTTGCTATGTTTCTCCTCAAGGATCTTATCTTGCCTGGATTTTCTGGCGGAGTTCCTCTAGCAACCTGGGATTTTAATTTCATTAATTCTTTCTTCATCTCGCCCATTTTCTTCTTAGCATCTTCCTTACTCATTACTTTCAATTCATTCTTTTTTATCGCTGCCATCTTCCTTCTTAGGTTTCTCCACTTTAGTTTGTTCAACATCTTTCTTTTCTTCAATAAAGCTTATATCATCAGGTAAAACTACATCAGAATGCAATATACTGACTTTTATTCCAATAGTTCCACTTCTCAAATTACAAGACTCATAACATCTATCAACATAATTAGCAGAGATGTCACCAGATTTTTTCAAATATCCTGCTGAAAATCTCCAAGTCTTTGCTCTTTCACTAGGAACGCCTCTACCAGATACAACAACTTCTATACCCTTAGCGCCTGCTTTTATAGCATCTTCAATTGCTCTATAGGCCATAGCCTTGAATCTCTTAGGACCAAATCTTTCAAACCCACTTATCAAAGATCTAGCAACAGATGCAGCGTCAATATATGGATTTTCTATCTCAATAACTTCTAATTGTGGATTTTCCATATTAAATTCAGTTTTTAAAAGATCTGTAAGTTTTTTTACATTGGCTCCCCTTTTACCAACAATTAATCCTGGTCTTGAAGTATAAACACTAATCTTCTCGCCCAAAGGGGTTCTCTGCATTTTTATGTGACTGCAACTTAGTTTTCCTAAATATAAAAACACAAAAGATTCTATCTGTCTCTCCTTTACTTTTTGTGCAACTATCTGTCTTTCAATCATTTTTTATCCTCTGTACTTTTTTCTTCAACCTTCAATTGAATATGTGAATTCTTCATTTTTGTTTTTCCTTGTCTGCCGTAACGCCATCTTGCCTCTCCCTTATCTGCCTTAGCATGGATTATAACTAAATTATTTACGTTTAGACCCTTGCTTTCAGCATTTGCTTCTACTGAATTTAGCAATTTCAAAAACATTTCACTAGCCTTGATTGGATATCTTGCTGCACCTAAGCCAGGTTTATGTCCCAAATCAGCATTGTATCTTCTTAATTGCAACGGTCTTTTCATGTCTAAAACATCCTGCATCATCCTCTTAGCTTTGCTCAAGGGCTTATGTCTAATTAAATTACATATCTCAACAGAGATCTTAGTAGACACTGGTAAGGATCTTCCATGCAACACTGCAGTATTATTTGTATCAGCCATTTTATTTTACACTCATCGCAGCACTTGACTTTGTAGCACCAATACCTGGTGAGCTGTGCTCTACTTTCTTTCTTGTCATAACAAATTCTCCTAAATATTTTCCAAGCATTTCATAATTTATTTCAACAGGAATGAATTCTTTTCCATTATAAATATGTAAAGTTAAATCCAAAAGCTCCGGGACAACAATCATATCTCTACAATGTGTTTTGATAGGTTTCTTTAACTTACCATCTTTTGACTTCTTAGCTTTCAATAATAATTTCTTTTGCTGTTCAGTAAATCCTCTCTTCAAACTTCTTCTAGCTCTTGAAGGAACATATTTAATAAAATCAGCTATACTCATCTTCTTTAATTCTTCAACTGATTTTCCTTTGAAAGTAAATTCTTTTTTTGCCATTTTATCTTATCCTTCCAGTTCTCCTTGCCCTTACTTGCCCTACCTTTCTACCTGGAGGAGCATCTCTTGGTGCTATAGATGGTTTGCCCATATGCCTCCCCCTACCAGAACCAAACGGATGCTCAACTGCATTCATAGCAACAGCAGAAGTTATAGGATATAATTTTCCTCTTGCTCTCATAGCATGCCATCTCTTACCTGCTTTAACCCATGGTTTCTCTAATCTGCCACCGCCAGCAACCATTCCAATTGTGGCTCTGCAATTAGAACTAAACATCTTCTCCTTTTTGCTTGGCATTAGAACAACAACCTTATCTCCCGTCTTAGCAAGAACTTTTCCTGCTACTCCAGAAGCCCTAATAAATTTACCGCCATCTCCCCTCTTGCTTTCTATATTATATACTGAAGTTCCCTCTGGGAGACTCCCTAATTCTAAAGTATTCCCAATTTTCAATTCATTACTCTTGCCGCTTAATATAACATCACCAATTGCTATTCCTTCTGGCGCTACAATATAACAAGTTTCTCCATCATCATATTTAACCAAAGCTAATGGTGCACTATGACTTACACTATGAACTAAATCAATAACACTCCCAAATAAATTATTATCACTTAATCCTTTATGTTTAGCAGTAGCAAAAAATCTATGACTGGGAGCAATATATCTTCTAGTTCCCCTTCCTCTCTTCTGTGAAGTTATTCTCTTTCCCATGCTAACAAATTTCTCCTAAATTTTTTGCACCTGAAAATTTTATTTTCATTGTTTTACATTAAACCTAATCTTGTCATTATATCAATAGCAGGATTTGCACTATTTAATTTGACATAAGCTCTTTTTTCTCCTTTATTTGTAACAAAAGTATTAACTTTTTCTACTTTAACATCAAATGTGCTTTCAACAGCCTTTTTAATTTCATCCTTTTTAGCTCTAAGATCAACAACAAATAATAATTTATTTTCTCTTTCCATTATTCTAACAGCTTTTTCTGCCGCAATAGGATATTTAAGTACTTGATCTGCCTTCATTTTTTACCCTCAAAAAATAATTTTTCTTTAGCAAGCAAATTTAATGCTCCTTCTGTAAATATGCATTGCCTTGGAACCCCAAAACCCAATGACAATAAACTTGCATTTAAACTTCTTACATCAACTATATCATAACCAGCAAGATTGGACAAAGCTTTAACAATACCATTATTTTTAGCAACAACAACTAATGCATTTTTCTTGTATCTTATTGCTCTTCCTCTTGACTTTCCTCTGCCAGCTCTTTTTCTTTTTACTGTCTCAACATTGAATCCAAGTAATTTCAAAACATTCTTAACATCTTTAGCTTTTTTCAATTCCTCAAACTTATCATCAACAATAAATAATTTATTATTTTGAGCAACACCAGACAAAGCACTTCTAATTGCTTTTTTTCTCTCTTTAGTATTTATGTTTAAATCCCATATCTTAGTTGCCTTAGGAGGATGTGCTCTTCTTCCACCAATTGTTCCAGGAGCCAAAGCACCAACCCAACCAAATTGTACTCCTCTTCTCCACATTGTTTTTCTAGGCACTCTTGAAATTCCCTTGCCATAAGCTGTTTTGTAGTCTCTTCTCCTTCTTGATAATTTAGCTGAATAACCTTGTCCAGCTTTTGGCATTGTTCCATAAGGTTGCCTATTATGACTAAATATAACAAGCACAGCCCTATTTACTAAATCAGGTTCATAATTTTCTAAAAATTGTTCTGGTAAATCTATAGATTTTATCTTATTTCCATCCAAAGATAAAACATCAACTTTCATTGCTTGCTCTCCTGACTGATATATTGAACTTCAAATGTTTGCCCTAAGCCTCTTGTTCCTCTAATTGGTTCTGTGAATGTAATTAATCTATTTACATGACCTGGAACACTTCCTTTAATTAATACATAATCTGCTTTTACTAAACCATAATGCATAAAGCCACCCTTAGGATTTACTTTTTCAGGCTTATCTCCAACAAATAAAACATCTTTATTATATTCTGTTCTTAGATTAAATCCCATTCTACCAGGCATTATCATACCCCAAGGAATCCTGCTTGGTACAGATGGACCCCATGGAGCAGTTCTTCTTTTTTTCTCTGCTTTATGTGACATTAATTGAATATGGAATCTCTTTACTGGTCCTTGAAATCCCTTTCCTTTAGTTACTGCATGAACATCAACTTTAATTCCAGGTTTTACAACTTCAGATACTTTTATTTCTTTATTTAGTAAACCAGAAACAAAATCAAATTTCTCCTTTACACTATTTCCCCCAATTCCTAATTCAAATACCTCTGGAGTTTTCTTTCCCAATCCTGATTTTCTTGGCTGAGTATAAACAACAACTTTTAAATCATCAAATTGGTCTAATTTATTTGAAATTTCTTTTAATTTGGTTTCAAAATTTTGTTTTTCAGATAAAATTAATTTTCTGTGTAATTCCCTGTCAACTTTATTGTTAACAACTTCAGAAGAAACCTTCATTCCATACGGAGAATTTTTGTAAAACCTTATAGAAAGAATCTTTAGTGACGGGCATTCAACGACTGTAACAGGCATGACAATTGTCTCACCTTTGGTAATTGAGTTTGGTCTGTTGTCTTTAATAACAACGTGGGTCATTCCAGCTTTATAACCAGCAAAACCAAGCAAATTAACGTTTTTAGAATGAGCCCAAGATTTTATCTTCGCGTATGGCCTTTTAGACTTCCTTCTAGGCCAGAACTGCAAACTTCCATGTCTTGGTCTTCTTATTTTTGCCATTTTCCTTATGTTTTGTTTTTACCCAGGCTTTTTCCAAAAGCTTGTCTTGCGACCTTTATAGCTTATATAAAGCTTTTGTCCAAAACACGCCAAATACAACTTTCTAACTAGAATCAGCGGCTCTCTGCAATCAGTAGGGAATTTAAGAAATTACTAGGTTGCTTATAAAGATAACGGTAACTTCCAACTTAATTATTTTCAAATAGTTACAAAAAGTTAACTTATGTAAAACAATAAAATGAACTTATAAAGCCAAAT
>CAYJQZ010000015.1:0-13286 GCA_964372555.1 Candidatus Woesearchaeota archaeon
TGATTTTTTATAATTGGAACATTATGGCCTCCCAAGCCCATATTTGCAGTTAATGTTGGCACAACACCCCTCTTGTTTGCCCGGACATATTTTCTACGCCATTGATAAACAGTATATTCAGAATTTATATCCTCTTTTATCCTTTTATATAAGGGTTTATCATTATAATAATATTTATCTTCAGCCTTATTTTTTACAAAATCTCTAAAACTTTTTGTTAATTCTATTTCTTTTGGGAACTCAAAAGCAGCAGCCATTTCCGGATCTAAAAAACCAACTATAAAAATTCTTTCCCTATTTTGGGGAATATTGCCGTGAGTCATACTATTTAAAATTTCAGCTTTAACAGTATATCCCAAATCTTCTAAAGTTTTTTTAATAATTGTAAAGGTCCTGCCCTTATCATGACTTGTCAAATTTTTTACATTTTCTAAGAGAATAGCTTGGGGCTTTCTTGCTTCTATTATATCTGCAACTCTAAAAAATAAATTTCCTCTGCCTTTTTTATCTTTAAAGCCCTCCATACGGCCAGCGATGCTAAAGGCCTGGCATGGAAAACCACCAAGAAGAATATCAAATTCAGGCAGATCAGAAATATTTAATTTATTAATATCTTCATTATTTAATTTTGGATCATCAAAATTTAAATCATAAGTAAATTTACAGCTTTTATCAAAATCATTGGCAAAGACTGTTTTAAATCCTGCCCTTTCAAAACCAAGCCGGATTCCACCAACCCCTGCAAAAAGATCAATAGTTCTCAAGTGCCCCATTTTCCTCTTTTCTCCTTTTTATAATATGGCCTCTTTATATATTTAAGTTCTTCCTTGCTTCCAATAAGCAACCCCACTTAAAAGCCTTACGCGCGTCCCCCGTGTCTGTCGTCCACCTATAGACTATAGTATATATTTCAATCCTGGATTTAAGAACTTTTCGTATGATCTTCCGTAAATCTTCTGGATTTTCTAGGTACTTTATTGAGCCATATAACGCCTCTTTCCAATCCACTCTTCAATCTTCAAAAGTTCAAAATAATGACTCCAGCCTAATTGGTGAGACACTGCCTCACTTTTTTGATATTTTTTGATATTTTATGTAGAATAATCTTATATAAATCAAATTACTCTTACTAAAGGTCTTTCTCACTAAATTCATTAGGTAAATCTAAGAATTCTAAGATATAGGTGTCTTTGAAGGCTTTTGTGATGTCTTGAGGTAATTGTGTCACCAGTGGTGACACAATTGGCTTTTGTCTCTGCACTGCTGAGAGTTTTGTATTAGTTTGTGACCACACTGTGGACACTTTCTCTGAAAGCATGGTTCTTTCATAGAAACAACTATCAATCTGTCTTTCTAGCTCTCTCTTAGAATATCTTTCTTTAATGGATAAATTAAGGTAGAACTCTTTTTCTTCTAAGGACTTTGTCTTTGATAAGATCAATAAATTATGTGTCCAACTCAATTCTCTCACCACTGGTGCGAGTTTTTCATTATCCTTATAGGTTTCATAGAATTGCTTCATTCTGTAGAGGTTTCTTCTATTAAAACCTTTAAATTCTGGGTGTTTTAGCCTTATATATTCAGCAAGCCCATCCACAACTTGAAGGCCCCATTCGGCCTTATCTATCTTATTACTAATATATTTTCCAACATTCCAGTATAATCCAATAAGTTCTTTATTTACAGACTTAAGAGCTTCATATTTAGCTCTCCTAATTAAATTAACAACTTCAATAAATTCTTTATTTATTAACTCTTTTTTCATAATTTATTATTTATTTTTTAAATTCAAAAAGTTTTAGTAGAAATTACTAAAAATCTTCCATATAAAATAAAAATCCTTCAGAAGTATTATCAGGAGATCGTAAGAATCCAGGTTCTTACACAGATTAAGTTGAAAACTTAATCCTACAAAAACTTTAAAAACCCCTACTTAATCCTAAAACCATCCGTATAACTACACGATACAATAATTGAATTCAACATTGTATCACTATACGTAAAGTATGGCAGTGTAGCAGGATTTAAACAATGGAAAAACAAGACATATTAAATAGTATAAAGCTGTTAAGAGAAAAATCTCCTAAGAAGAAATTCTCTCAGGCAATAGACATAATAATTAATTTACAAAACCTAGATTTAAAAAAACAAGAGCACAAAGTAGATTTATTCTTGCAGCTACCGCATTCACCAGGCCGTAAAAAAGCAGTATGTGCTTTTGTAGATGCTCAATTAGTTCAAAAAGCAAAAGCAGCTTTCAACACAGTAATAACAAAAGAAGATTTTCCCAAATGGCAGAATAATAAAAAAGAACAAAGAAAATTAGCTAATGATCACGATTTCTTCATATCTCAAGTAGAAATAATGGCTCAAGTTGCAGCCATCTTTGGTAAAGTTCTAGGTGCAAGAGGAAAGATGCCAAGTCCAAAAGCTGGAGCAGTTATTCCTGGAAGTATACAAAATCTAGAGCCAATAGCAAATAAATTGCAAAATACAATTAGATTACAAACCAAAAACGAATTATCAGTAAAAGCCAGTATAGGAACAGAAGCAATGAAAGATGAAGACCTAGCAGATAATATTCTTGCAGTATACAATACTTTACTATCAAAATTGCCTCAAGAAAAAAATAACATTAGATATTTGGCAATAAAAACCACACTGGGTCAGTTATTCAAAATAACAGAACCAGCTAAAGTGAAAAAATGAACCACAAAGCACATGTATCAAATTATAAGAAATCAGAGGTAAATAGAGTTAAATCTCTTTTACAGAAATATAAAGTCATAGCAATAGCAGATATGACTAATATGCCTTCTCCTCAATTACAAAAATTAAGAATTAACCTAAAAAGTTCTGTTCTTATAACTATGTCTAAAGGAAGATTAATAAAAATAGTCTTTGAAGAATTAAAAGATAAAGTAAAAGGACTAGAAGAATTAGAAAAATATATAAGAGGAATGCCTGCTTTATTATTAACAAATGATTCCCCTTTTAAATTAGCTAAATCATTAAAAAAATCTAAAAGTTCAGCTCCAGCTAAGGCAGGACAATTGGCTCCTAATGATATTTTAGTTCCAGCAGGTCCAACTCCATTTCCTCCAGGTCCAATTATGGGAGAACTTGGTCAGATTGGAATCAAATGCACAGTTGTAGATGGTAAGGTTACAATTAAAGATGATACATTAGTTGTAAAAGAAGGCCAGCCAATAAATGCAATAGCTGCAAATCTTCTTACAAGATTAGGAATAGAACCTATGGAAATAGGAATTAACCTTTTAGCAGCTTTAGAAAATGGAGCAATATTTGGAAAGGATGTATTAAGTGTAGATGAAACAGCATACATAAATAATTTGAAATTAGCAGCAAGCAATTCATTCAATCTTGCATTTAGCATTGGATACCCAACAAAAGATAATATTAAATTATTAATCAAGAAGGCTTTCTTAGATAGTAATGGGCTAGCTGATTCAAGAAAGATACAAACAAGTGAAAATGTAAAAAAAGAACTTGCAAAAGCTAATCTAGAGTTAGAATCCCTAAAGGGCAAACTTAATTTACCAGAAGATTTTTACAAAGCAGAACACACAGAAACTACTAAAGAAATTCATAAAAAAGAAAAGCCAAAACAGGAACATAAAGAAGTTCATCATACTGAGCCCAATAATACTATGAAAAAAGAAGAAGAAATAGCACAACAAGTTTTAAAAAAGTTGCAGGATGAGAAACTCGCAAAAGGAGATCAAACTGCACGCAATGCTGTAAAAGATGCTAAATTCGAAACAGAGGAAAAAGCAGCTCAAGCCGTCTTGAAAAAACTTCAGGATGAAAAAATGAAGAAATCATGATTTCTAAACTTGAGGTTCTGCTATTCTAAGCGCTTATAAAAATCTATTAAAACTAACTAAAAAGTTATAAAATTAATATTAAAGTATATTCTACAGTATATAAATGCGCGACACGACACGAGTTATGCGCGCCAGATTTATAAAGTAAAAATAATTAGTTAAAGTATGAAAGAAAAAGAGTGGCACATTTGGGAATTTCCAGAGGATAGAATAAGAATTAAATTTAAAAACAACAAACAATTCTTAGAAGAAAACATAAAATATTTTGGTTCTATAAAGAATTTAGCTAATATATTATCAATAAACCCACCAATGATCTCTGGTTGGAAGAGAAATAATTTATACCTTCCATTAAAATATGTGAATAGAATAGTAAAATTAAGAAATCTAAACTGGGCCAAATTAGAAAAAGAAGTTATATCCTACAAAGGACCAAACCTAAGTTTAGAAGTTAATAATCCAGAATTACCAATAAAAGAAAGTCCTGAATTATTTGCTATAATCACCCACCTAATTGGAGATGGTAGTGTTAATGAGAATGGAATTCCAATGTATACTAATTCTAGTTTAGAACTAATTAATAATTTTGATAAATTAATAAAAGAAGTTTTTGGAAATACTAAAAGTAAGATATACAAAATTAGAAATAAAGATTATAATTATAGAACTTCAAAAGTTATAGCAGATTTATTAAAGAAATTTTATAAGATAGATTTCAATAGTTTAAGAGCAAAGTTTCCAGAGAAGTTTTTAGGTTTGTCAGGGGGGCATATTGCAAGTATTATACGGGCTATAGTTGATGATGAAGGACATGTCAGGGACAACAGTATAGCTATAAAAATGAAAAATAGAGAATTAATTAAACAACTAAAAATAATACTAGAAAAGATATTTGGAAAGAATTCAGTTTATAATGTTAAAACAAAAGATGGTATGTATGAAGTAGACGTAAGAGCCAAATACTTAAAAGATTTTAAAGATAAGATTAAATTAATGCATCCAAAAAAACAACAAGAATTAAATTATGCAATTAAAAAGATTGAATATAGAAATATAAAACATAGAGGCAAAACTTGGGAAACAAAGAATAAAATCTTAAATATTTTGTTAAAGAGAAATGAAGATGTAAATATATTAAGTAAAAAACTATTTATTAATAAGGCGAACCTTTACACACATTTAAACTTATTAGAAAGTCTTGGTCTTATTAAAAAACTAGAAAACATTAAAAATCCAATATATAGCCTTAATAAAAATAACATAAAAACCCTGCGAAAGTATTAAATAGGTTTAGTGTTCACCCAATAAAATTAGTATTATTGGAGGGATAGATATGGAGTACATTTATGCATCAATGCTTCTTCATGAAGCGAAACAACCAATTACAGAAGCAAATGTTAAGAAAGTTTTAGAAGCTGCTGGTGTTAAACCAGAAGAAGGAAGAGTTAAAGCCCTTGTTGCGGCATTAGATGGTGTTGACATCGATGCAGCAATTAAAGAAGCAGCTGTTCCTATGATGGCAGCGCCAGTTGCAGCAACTTCAGCTCCTGCCGGACACGCTCCTGCAGCAAAGAAAGAAGAAAAGAAATCTGAAGAAGAAGCAGCTGTTGGTTTAGCCGGATTATTCGGTTAAATCTTTTTCTTTTTTTATTTTTATCTATTATTGAAACTATCAAAGTAGTCATTTTCTAAATTTTTTGTTAAGGATTTCAATTGTATTATAACAGTCTCAATTGGCACCAGATTATTTATAGTGCTAATCTTCCATTCGGTGTGGCCCCCATCTATAGAACCACTTATAACTGCCGCGAACATTGCCCCTTCTTTGTTTTCAACCATTTTATTCATCCAACTTATATTTTTTTATTATTCTTTTCACAAGTTCAGGGTCACCAAAATCCTTTATTTTTGGGCTTCTAAATATAATGGTTTTTCTTTCTACTTTTTTCATAATAATATCCAAGGTATCAAACTTAATATACTTTTCCATGAAATTTCTGAAAATCTTTCAATATGTTATCCAATAAACTTAAAAACTATTAATTTATACTAATATTATGTCTAATGTTACAATAGAGAATTACAAAAAAGTACAAGGGGACATTTCTCAGATAAAAGAAAAGCTCACAGAAATAAATGAAAAGAAAGAACATTGGTTCAAAAAGAAAGAAGATCTTAAAAAAGAACTAAATAATTTGATAAACAAGATAAAAGAAATAAAGGCTGAGAAAGACAAAAAGAACTTTGAACTACAACAATTAAAAGAACAAAGAGACAAATATAACGATGAGGTTAAGAGCTTAATAGAAAAAATCAGGAAATTAAACAAAGAAAAAACAAAGGCATTTAAAAAATATAACATAAAAGTAGATCCTTCAAAGATACAGGAAAAAATAAATGAATTAGAAAAGAAAGTAGAACAGGAAGTTAACTTTGAAAAAGAAAAGAAGTTAATGGAAGAGATTAAGAAACTTAAAAAATCATATGAAGAAAGTTCAGAAGTAAGGCAGATAGCAGAAAATGCGCATAATTTGGATAAAGACATAAAAGAATCAAAGAAAAAAGCAGATGAATTCCACAGAAAAATACAAGAAATAACAAAGGATACGACATATGAAGTATTTATGGACCTTTCTAAAAAAATAACAGATATAAAACAGGAACAGGAAGCAGCCTTCCAAAGATTCATAGATCATAAAAATGAATATTCTAATGCAAATCAAGACCTAAAAAATAAATTAGAGGAGTACAATGTTCTAAGGTTGGTATTTAGCAAAGACAAAGAAGCTCAAAAAATAGTTCAGGAAGAGAAACAAAAGAGTTTCTTAAAAGATAAAATAAAGTTCATAGAAGAAAAGTTAAAGTCAAAGAAAAAATTAACAACAGAAGATATAATTGCTTTGCAAGGGTCTAGTCCTGAACAATAAAATCAATTATTTTTCTTAATATTAATAATTAGGGTTTTCAAATCATCATAAATAGGAATCCCCTTTATATTATATATTTTAACTAAAAATATCCAGACTAGGGCAACATAAACACCAGAAAAGAATTTCCAGAAAAATAGGTGAACTAAATTAAACCAGAAAAACCCATAATCAACAGCCAATGTAATTATTAAACCAACCCTTAAGATATTCATAGCAAATATCAACAAAGAACCATAGAGTATCATCTTAATTCTAGTTTTTACATTTATATCTTTTGTTAACATGCACAATATCCATAAAAAATAATATGCATAGCTTGCTATACAAGCTTCTACAAATTCAAAATTAATATTATTTATAGTAAATATCTTATCAAAAACAACCGGCCCATAACTAAACAACAAGAGGTAAACACCATATATTGTTAGTGGCGTAAGAACAAAAGAGAAAAAACTAATAGGCATAAAACAAAGTAAAACTCTGATAATAAGACCAAAGTAGTAATTCATAATTAATTATAATATTCTGGATATAAAACACTTTCGCTATGTTTTTATAGACTTTTAATAACTGAAATTGTATGGTTGTTGAATACATTGCAAATTTAATAATAAATGCAATTTCTGCATTAGGTTATCTCGGTGTTTTTTTTCTAATGCTTATGGAAAGCACAGTGCTTCCAATACCAAGTGAAGTAGTTATGCCTTTTGCAGGATTTCTTATTGCGGAAGGAAGGTTTAATATTTTAGGAATAGTAATAGCAAGTTCTCTAGGTTCATTAGCAGGCTCGTTAATTTCATATTATATTGGAAAAATTGGTGGCAGACCATTGATAATAAATTATGGAAAATATTTTTTCATGAATAAAAAACATCTTGAGCTTACAGAAAAATTCTTTTTAAAAAAAGGAGACAAAGCAATACTAATCAGTAGATTTATTCCAGTAATAAGGCACATAATTTCTTTGCCAGCAGGCATAGCAAAAATGAACATCAAGAAATTTATTCTTTACACATTATTAGGTGCAACTACTTGGAATATGTTTCTAGCATTTCTAGGATTTAAACTAAAAGAAAATTGGCATCTGATAAATAAGTTCTCAACAGAATTAGATATATTAATCATAATAATATTATTTATAATAGTTATATACTTTATAATAAGGAAAATTAAAAAATGAAAAAAGAATTACTAATAGCAATAGCTTTGGTTTTGTTGTTAGTATCATTCTTCTTCGACGCAGAAATAGCATCTTCAGCAATAAATTATAGAACAGAATTTCTTACAAGTTTAGCGCATTCAATGTCTTTCATTGGTTCAACATTAGCAGTAATTATATTAACAACAATTTTATTTTTAACAGATAGAAGAAAAAGAGAATATATACCGGTATTGCTAATAAGTATTATAGCAGCAGCAGCCTTGGCATTTGTACTTAAGTATATAGTAGCAAGACCAAGACCAAATTTATTTCCACTAGAGGTAAAAAATAGTTATTCATTCCCAAGCGGGCATGCAGCAGCATTCTTCTCTGCTTTAGCATTAATTGACAGCCAATTTCCCAAACTAAAATGGTTCTGGTGTTCAATAGGAATATTAGTAATGTTATCTAGAGTATATCTTGGTGTGCACTATATGTCAGATGTAATAGCAGGTGCTTTGATAGGTTATGTCATAGGGATATTAGTATTATTAATAACAAAGAAGCATACATAGAGAAAGCTATAAATATAGATTATAATAGATCTTATCTATGTTTGGTTTGACAAAAAAAGAGAGGCTAGAAGCTCAGCTAGAAAGCGTAAAATCATTAATTTCTCAGTATAGTTTTATTTTCGGCCAATTTCAGGAACTAAAAGGAAGACTTCCAACTAAAAGTGAATTAGAAGGATTAAGAATTAGAGTACAACAATTATTAAGTCTTAATATAGACATAAAATGGGATCTATTTACAGTAAAAAATCTAACAGATGCAGGTTTTACATTAAATCAAGAATTTGCAAATGATGCACTAAAAAATAGAACATTATACGGACAGGAAGAATCAGCTGGTTTTTTTCAAGTTCAGAAAGTCAAGGGTTTTCTTCAAGGTCTAACTGAAATAAAAAGAGTATTAGATCTGCTTATAGTAAGACTAACTCAAGAAGCAGAAGCATTGCAAAGAGATAATATAGGAACTAATCCAGAAGCATATGCTGCATCATCACAGAATTATGCTCAATTAATTAAAAATATTGAAAGCCTTTTGTCTGGAATTAATCAAGATCTAAATAATGCAATTACTGGACAAAACGAACTTTTATGTGGTGTAAGATATGGTGGCGTAAGAGCAAGATTTACTAGCACTAGTAATATACCATTTAGAAAATTAGCAGCAACAGCAGCACTGGCAAGTGCACTTCTTGGTATAGGTATGGGCGCAAAATCAGTAGTATCAGGTGAATATATAATGAAAGCAAACATAGAACTATCACAAGAAGTAAATGTAGACCAGGGTGTTTTGAATGCAGCAAGGCGGCACGGAATTGTAATTGATTTTTATCCTGGAGAAAGAAAAATGATAGTTCGTGATAGGATTACTAGACAAAAACTAACAGAGTTTACAGCTAGAGGTGGACCAGAAACAAGATATCAAGATCCAAGACAGCCAAGCCACTGGTATGGCCCAACAAGAGCAGGAACATACAAACTAAGAAAAGACACAATAGGTCCATTTGTTAGCAGAGGTGGCTCTTGGGAATATGCAAGAATTAAATTTGGTGCTTTGATAAGAGAACAAGATGGAGAAATACAAGTTAGTGAAAACGAAGGCCGAACTTGGTTTTTCGTTACAGGATCGCAAGCTAAAGTTCAAGGTTTAAAGAAAAGTGATTTCTATGTTGCAGGAGTTTTATTAAATAGGTGGATACTAAATCCATTTGGTCATGTATCAATAAAAATGCAAGATAGCAGAGGCCATATTTCAGAAAGTATTATACATACAAATGTAGTTGGAGAAATAACACGTTTAGCTCCAGAAGGTTTTGGTAATTTAGTACAGCCAATATCTCATGGCTGTGTACATATGTCGCCTAGAGAAATTAATTCTTTTATTAAAGTTATAAATGCAGCAACAGGCGACGTTATGATTGTTGTACATTCATATACAGCATCATCTTAATTATCTAATTATTCTTACTCTTGTTCCAACAGGAGCCATTCTGTACAAATTTTCTATATCATCATTATCCAAGGCTATACATCCTCTTGTCCAATCAAAACTACTGCCAACAGAAAAGGGTATGCCTAAAATTCTAACCATCTTTTCTCCATGTATTCCTATATCGCCGCCAAGTCTTGTATTTGAAGGAGGGCATGCTCCTTGTTCTAATGTATATAAAATTTTTCTATATGTTGTCCTATTGATCAAGCCTTCTCTTAGCCCGCGTTCAGCATCTTCTATGTTTGGATAACTTAAAGCAAGAAATCTTCTGTATTGGCTACGTGGATTTGTCCAGCAAACATAAAAATCACCTTCAGGTGTAGCATAATCTCCATCAACTCTTTTGTCTCTATCACCATTCATTCCAAGTGCAACAGGGAAAACATGACTATTGCCTTGTGCATCAAAAAAATATAATCTTCTGCAGCCTTTTGAAATAACAATTCTTGGCCCTTGCTGAGATGTAGTTGTAAGTGGAACATCAGAACATACATCATCAAATTCTAATCCTTCAGAACTAGCTGCTTCATCTTGTTCATAAAAATTCTCTGCAGCAGGAAATTGATCAGCAAATGCAGATGGGTCTTCACAAACCAAACCCTCTAAATTTCTTCTTGATCCATCACTAGCACACAAAGAAGCTAAAAAAGTGCCGACAACTGCCAACCCAATTCTTGATTTCATAGCTTTGCTGATTATAAAAATTATATAAAGCTTACTATTTTAACCACCATATAGAAACAACAAAAACCCAATTACCACAAGATTTAAATAGCAGTCATGACTACAGAATAGCAACAGATTTAGGGGGAATAAATATGAAAAAGTTATTACCAATTTTATTATTTGTATTAGTTCTTTCTTTTACAGTATATGCTGATATAAGCTTAGCGCCAGTATTGGTTGCTCCTAGTTCAGGAGTATATCCTGGTGAAACATTTACTTTAACTGTCTTAGTTACAAACGTTGATGCAGCAGCACCAACAACAGTTGCAATTACAACAGCAGATGCTACAGAAGTGGGTGGTAACGTTATTAATTTAAGAGATGGAAATCTAATACCAGACGGCACAATAGGTGCAGGAGCAACAAGATCATTTGATATTACATTAGATTCAGTTCCTTTAACAGTTTTAGGTACATACACAGCAACATTAACAGTACAAGAAGATAAAAATGGAAATGGAATTATTGATCCTGAAGATGAAACAATAACACAAAACTATAATTTTGTTCTATTAAATCCTTTAGTTGTAAGTGTTGGTGGCCAAGCAGTAGCAGGATCACTTACAATAGATTTAGAAACTGGAGAAGATGAAAATCTTTTAGTTGTAACATTAGCAAATAGGGGAAATATTCCTTTAAATAATATAAGAGTTAGCAATGTATTTACAGACCCTGTAGAAGACAATGATGGAGACACAATAATTATATCTCCGCTTTTAGCAACAATAGCAACAATTGGAGCAGATGCTTCTTTATCTGTAACATTTAATTATGATGTAGAGAGAGGTTTTGATGTTTCACAAGAAGATGGAATATTAAGAATACAGACAGACCAAGATGCAGCAATGCGTAGATCAACTGACACAACTTTTGTTCTTAGTGTTAAACCACTAGCATGTTTGCCAGGTTCAAGAAGCAGGGATTTTGAAATTGATATAGAAAGCCCAGATAATAATGATGATTTTGAGACAGGAGATATAGTAAATGTAGAGATTGATGTAGAAAATAATGGCGATGATGATATAGATACAAAACTAGAAGCAGTATTGTATAATAATGATGGTGATGAAAGATCAGACAGTAAATCAGTATCAAAAAATATAGATGAAGGCGATAGAGAAACATTTAGATTTGATTTAGAAATTGATACAAGTGATGAAGATGATGAAGACTTTACACTTTTCGTGAAGGTATTTGATGACGACGACGATTTATCATGTGCAATGGATGATGTTGATTTAGACGTAGAAACTCCAGACCATAAAATTACAATAAGTAATCCAACATTATCGCCTTCAGTTGCTAACTGTGGTGAAAGAGTATCAGGTAGCGCATTGTTAAGAAATACTGGTGACAATGATGAAAATGTTGTATTTGAAGTTCTTAATACTCAATTAAGAATAAGCCAGAGTTCACCTTCATTCTCATTAGAAAGTTCTAGTAATGAAAATGAACAGGCAGTTAATTTTGCTTTCAATGCTCCTCAAGATGCAGCAGATGGAACTTACCAATTGTTATTTAGAGCAAGATACAGTGGAGAAGAAACAATAAATGCAGTTCCTTTAACTATACAGAACTGTGGAACAGCTAGTACTCCAAGACCATCACAATCAACATTAGATGGTAATATTGTATCAACAAGCGGAGAATCTCCTGAATTTACAGGATCTTCAGTATTCACAGAGAAGAGCTTGTTTGATAAATTTAATACAAAGGGTTCAGGAATACCTCTTTCAGTTTGGATATTGATTGATGTATTGTTGGTTGTATTAATATTGGGTGCTCTATTCTGGTTATTCAGGCCTAGATAAACCTTTTATATTTCTTTATTATTTTATTATTTATGTCTTTTAATGAAAGAGTGTGGAATATTTGTAAAAAGATTCCTAAAGGAAAAGTTTCTACGTATAAACAAATTGCAAAGGTTTTAGACAGCAAAGCTTATCGCGCAGTTGGAAATGCATTAAACAAGAATCCTTACGCTCCAAAAGTTCCATGTCATAGGATTGTTAATAATAATGGCAAAGTTGGCGGATTTGCTAAAGGAATTAAATCTAAAATTAAATTATTAGAGAAAGAGGGGATAAAAATTAAAAACAATAAAGTAATAAATTTTGAGAAAGTTTTACACAAATATTAATTCTTTTTTTATATTATTTCCAGGACAACTCTTAGTCACATCTGGAAAATCTCTGTGAAATTTTATATTTTCTTTATTTAAATTATATTCTTTAGTTAGCATATTCAACAACCATTTTAACATATCCAACTGTATTTCATTAGGATTTTCTTTATCAAAATTACCCAGTAAACAAATACCTATAGAATCTTCATTAAAACCAGAAACATGTGCTCCAATTTTATCTATCTCTCTCCCTATAAATAATTCTCCCCGTCTATCAATTATAAAATGATATCCTATATCATCCCATTTATTTGTATTAACGTGTAAATTTCTTATACTTTCAACTGTATCTGTATTTCCAGAATGATGTATTACTATTGAGTTTATTTGTCTGGCCATAAAGCAAAGTAAAAAGTAGAAATATATAAAATTAATTATAAAGCGTGGGGAGGGAA
>CAYJQZ010000016.1:0-8018 GCA_964372555.1 Candidatus Woesearchaeota archaeon
AACTATATTTGTTAAACTTAGAGAATATGAAAACAATATAATTAAAAAATATACATCTATAGTAGATTTTGGTAAATTAGGTTATGCAACTAGGGCGACAATATTAGTTAGAGTAACAAAAGATTACAGAGATAAACTTAGAGAGCATTTGCTTGTTAATAAGTCTTTGAATAGTGTTTACAGGGTAAACAATGGTTATGATTTTATGCTAGAAGGAATATTCAAAGAGCTAAAGGATGTAGAAGCATTTTTGGATAAACTTGAGAGAGACTTTGGTGTTACAGACAAGCATGTTTATTATATAATAGACGAACTTAAAAAAGAGGATTTTATGAGCAGTCCTGAATATGTTAATGTAACAGAGAAGTTTAGTTAGATTTTTATACCTGTTTTAATATTATATATTATGAAAAGAAGAAATAGCTAATATTGAAAGTAGAAGAAGATAATTCTAAATTTTTGTTATAACAAACTTAGGTTTAACAAATTCACTACTTATTGTACCTTGGATATTTAGCTTGTCTATTGTTATGTTAAGGAATGGATTTTCTACTGAAGTTTTTTGATTTGCTTTCTTTGCGATAACCTGTAAGAAATTGTTTAATTCATCTAAAGTAAGTGTAATATTTGTTAAAATGTCTTCTTTGCCTTTGTATGAAATAATTATTGGTGTACCTGCATTGCTACAAACTATTTCTCTTACATCGCTGTCTTCTATTAATGGAGAAATTTTACCATATTTTTTTACATCTCTAACAGCATAATATCTTATTTTATCATAATACTCTTCTGTATACTTTACGCTGAATTTATTGCAAAGTTCTTTTAATTTACCCACAAGTTTTTGCTTGTTATCTAAATCTATTATCGCTCTCGATAATTCTTTTAGTAATAAAATATCATTCTCATTTAATTCTGGTTCAATAACTGTATATTTTGTTCCATTAAATTCTGTTTTTACTAATGCTTTGCCTGTTTCTTTTGATAAAATAATACTTTTTCCCTCTGTTAATTCTGGATGTTGGATTTCTACTGGTTTTTTTATTTGTAATTCTTGTAATTTTTTAATAAGTTCTTGTTTTTTCTTTAGTAATGATTCTTTTTCTTTGGAAATACTTTTCTTTTCTTCTTCAATTTTAGGTCTTTTTGTTATTTTGTGGGCTTTAAACATTTCATTTGTAAAATTTCTTATAAAAACAGTTCTATCTGAATATTTTTGATTTTTACCTTCGACTACTTCTAGTACATGCTCTAATTCTTTTCTCCCTTTTTCAAGAAAGGCGTTTACAAGAAAAAATGGTTCATCTTTCATTATGAATATTCTGTATCTGATGCTGTTTGCTGTAAACCTGATTTGCCTCTAACATACTTTTCTAATAGTATTAAACCTTGAGCTATTGCCTTGTTTTGTTCAAGTAAAGATTCTAGTTTTGAAGATAAGGCAGCTATTTTAGCTTCTGTAGTTTCTACTTCGCCTACATGCTTTGCTGCTTCATCAAATAATGAAACCAATTTATCTATTCTTTGGATTAGTTTATTTGTAGAATCTAATAGTTGAGAAATTTCTTTTGAGTCTATTTTTTCTTCAGAAAATCCCTCTTTTTGTTTCTTTTCTGGCATAGTTAGTATTCTTTAAAACTAGTATAAAAAGGTTTCTTTTAACCTGGAAATGAATAGCGCATGATAAGGTCTCTTAAATAATCTCTTGCTATGCGCACCATATCTTGATCCTGTCTGCGACCGTCAATATTATATTCTATTAAACCAACACTGCTTGCTAAACTTCTTACTTCTCCTAAAGCTGTATCTTGTTCTCTTGATGCACACTCCACTACTAATACCTTATAGCTGCTCTCTGCTAAAGTCATTTCCGCTCTTAGAAATTCTTCATAATTGTGTGGATAATGTTTTTTACTTTCATTTACACGCAAGAGAGAATCTGATCTTACAATAATATATTCTGTACCACTAGTCCAAGTAGCAATGCATTTGCAATCTAATGTTCTTCTAACATCTTTATCTGCTGGCACTACACCAACAATTCTTACACCATGAAAATCTCCTAATTTTAATTCTAATCTACCCACTAACATGCTTTTTTTATGTGTAAACTATTTTTAAATTTAATTGAAAAGTATAATATATATTATATTGCTCTTCCTCTGTGCTGCTGAATTACAATAACAAGTTGGGCTCTAACAGCTAACTCTGGTGTTGTATTGAGTCTCACCTCTAACATATTTAGCTCTCTTACTATCCTTTCAAGTTCTCCTTCAGCAATAGTTTTATCATTAGAAGCACAAGTTATTGATACTGATCTATAAAGAGCAACTAAACTTGGCACATCTACTCCTTGTCTCCTATAACCATCTCCATTATCAGCAGCACTATTTACTGAGACATGAGAAGTATAAGTATCACCTATAACTACATAAAAAGTTGAATGTGGGACTTTTTGTTCTATTGCCGGTTTTAATACTCCTTTAACATCAGTATTAGAAGTTATTACCCCTTCTGTTCTAATTGCATAACAGCCTGCTAATTCCAAATCTTGCCTGTAAACCACCATAAATTAAGTTTACTAGAAAATTTATTAAAGCTAACTGAAAAAGTTGTTCTATATACTGTAAAACTATATAAACCTTTCTTGGAAATTTTTCTTGAAAAGACTTATAAATTTACTATATATTGAAATCCGATGCTAAGCGAAACTTTTAAACAATACAAAGGAAGGGATGCTTTTATAGATATTTATGGACAAGATGAAGCAAAGAAACAAATACTTTCTGCTTTAATTATGAATAGGCATATAATTCTAGTTGGTCCACCAGGCATAGGTAAAACTACTTTGGCTAAGAACCTAGCTAAATTATTGCCAGAAGTAAAAGTTAATGACTGTAATTTTCATTGTGATCCTGAAAAACCTTTTTGTCCTGAATGCAGAAAAATAAAAGCTAAAATAAAGAGTTTGAAAGGTGAGGAAAGATTTGTAAGAATACAAGGGAGTCCTGATTTAACTGTAGAAGATTTACTTGGGGATATAGACCCGATAAAGGCAATGAAGTTTGGGCCTTTAGCTATAGAAAGCTTTACACCTGGAAAAATATTTAAGGCAAACCAAGGAGTTTTATTTTTTGATGAACTAAACAGGGCACCTGAAAAAATACAGAATGCTTTATTGCAAGTTCTAGAAGAGGGAAGAGCAACTATTGGAAGTTATGATCTAGATATCCCTGCTAATTTCGTTATGATTGGTACAATGAACCCAGAAGATTTTGCAGCTACAGAAAAACTATCTGAGGTATTATTAGATAGATTTGATTTTGTTTTTATACATTATCCTGAAAGCTTGGAAATAGAAAAGAAAATAGTTAGGAATAAATCTGAAACTTTGAAAGAAGTAAGATTTTCTGATCATCTATTAGATTTAACTTTAAGTTTTATAAGAGAATTGAGAAAGAATGAGAATCTAGAAAGAGTTCCAAGTGTAAGAGCCTCTATGGGTTTATATGAAAGAGCACAATCAAATGCTTTATTATCAAATAGAAAAGAAGTTATGATTGAAGATGTTTTAGATGCATTTTATTCTGTAGTTTCGCATAGAATAAGGTTGAAGCCAAGTGTAAAATATTTAATGAATACAAATGAATTTATAGCTAAAGAATTTAATAAATTTAAGGAAAGCTTTGAGAGAAATAATGGTGGTGATTATCCCTAGCATAGAAGTTCAAGAATTAAAAAAGGGCTATGAACAAAAAGGTTCAATGGATATTGATGAAGGTTTAAGTCATTCTATTGTTGAGGGAAATAAACAAAGAGTTCAGCAGGGAATGATTTTGGATTCTAGTTTAAATCAAGGATTATTTGCGTTTAATCCTGACATGATGTTTGAGCATTTAGTTAAAGATTATAACAATGCAGAAAGAATTTATGGTGAAAGTTTCTTGAGATTAGCTACGGGAGAAGATAAAAACACTTTAAAGAAAAATATTAAATTCCCTGAATTTCAGAGAGAAATAAAGAAAAAATTAAAACAAACTGAACAAGAATTGAAAGACGAAGATTTAATTGATAATGATGGAAAGATTACAGATAAAGGATTTAGTTTGGCTTCTGTTGTTTTGTACATGCAGGAATTAGATGATTTAAGAGCAAAAGGATTAGGAGAAAAGAAAACTAAGAAGGCTATGATTTATGGTGATAAAGAAAATACAAGAAACTACAGAAAGCATGATAGATACAAAGACATAGCAATAAGATCTTCTGTTAGAAAAGCAATAAGAAGGGGACATGCTAATTTAGAGACAGAGGATTTACAGATATTTGAGAGAGACAGCAGAGGAAAGATATTCATTGTTTATGGATTAGATGCTTCTGGGAGTATGAAGGGAAAGAAGATTGAGTTATGCAAGAAAGCTGGAATTGCTCTTGCTTATAAGGCAATAGATGAAAATGATAGTGTTGGTCTAATTGTTTTTGGGAGTGATATAGAAGAGGCTGTTTATCCTACTACTGATTTTGGGCAATTTATCAGAACTATAGTAAAAATAACTGCAAAGAAACAGACAGATATTGCATTAACTATTGAGAAAGCAATTGAGATGTTTCCTAGAGATAATGTTACTAAGCATTTAGTTTTGATTACAGATGCTGCTCCAACTGTTGGAAGTGATCCTAATAAAAATACTTTGAATCTAGTTGAGAGAGCTTCAGCTCTAGGAATTACTATTTCTGTTATAGGAATAGAATTAACTAAAGAAGGAACTGAACTAGCTAAAAGAATTGTTGAAATAGGAAATGGAAGATTATATGTTATTAGAGATTTGGAGAATTTAGATAGGGTTGTACTGCAGGATTATTATAGTTTATAAATACAAAAGCAATATAAAGGGGTAAATTTCTAAAAGCCTATGCCACAAACAGAAATGTTAAAAAAAGTACAGGCAATTGCTAAACAACTAAAAGCTAAAAATCCAAAATTGAAGCATACTGAAGCAGTATCTCAAGCTTGGAAGATATTAAAGAAAGAAAAGGATAAGTAAACTTTTTGTTGTTTAAAAATTGGTGAAAGAAGTAATTTATACTTTTAAGAATTCTATAATTCTATTATTTAATTCGTTGTAATTTAGCAATAAATTAGTTCCATGTGAGTTTGTATCATAAATTAATAATTCTTTTCCACCATTAAATGTTTCATTTAATTGCAAAGAACCTTGATAACTTTGTAAATCTTTAGAACCTGTTGCTATTAATAACTTACCTTCGTAATTATTTACTAAATCTAAAGTAGTTATTCCTCTGTAATTATCTGAAGGCGAGAGTAAAACTACTTTTTTTATTGAATTATCAGTAGAAGCATAGCGAAGAGCAGAATTGGCCCCGATACTTGCTCCAACTAAATATATCTCAGTATAATTCTCTTTGTCTAAAAATTCTTTTGCTATCTTTATATCTAAAACTATTTTATTAAAATCTTGCTCTGTAAATGTTTCCCAGTCTTCACTACTATCTCCGTGGCCTCTTAAATCAATAGCAAATGTAGAAAAATTATTCTGGTTTAATTTTACAGCAAATGTGTTCCAGTCGTGTCTATTCCTATTAAGCATATGCAATAGAATTACTGCTTTATCTGAATTAACTTTACCATAAGTATAAGCTATTTCTAAATTATCATCTGTTGTAAGTTTGCCTCTATGTGTTTCTGGTATTATTGTCTGTTCAAATGTACATGAAACTAAGAATAATAGTAATATTATCAAAAATAACTTTTTCATATCAATAGTATATCTTAAGTTTATATAAAACTATGGTCAAGATAAAAAATAAAGCCCGAGAATTAGTTCATTTGCCCGTTTTTGTCTATAAATCTTTGCTTATAAACATTCTTGTGTTGTAATTGTAAAAATACTTAATAATGATTTTATCAATAAGATTTTTATATATATAAGACAACCCTTATGTTATGGATGTAGTAGCACACCGGCTATACTTAATTACAAATTTTAGAAAAAATAATTTAGAAAGGTTTAAATATGATCTTAATTCTAATAATACAAAATGAGGTTGGGTTTTCTCGTTATATTGAGCTTACTTGTTATAATTACTGTATTCTTATTTAGTTTATTGGCTGTATCTGCACGTGAAGGCAGCAATGTTTGCTGTCAGATAAATAATAATTATGGACATTCTACTGAAGATAAATGTACAGGGTTTGGTGGAACCGTAGTTGATGACGACAATTGCCCAGAAGCTGAAAAACCAGGTGAAATGGTTTGTTGTAGACTTTCTCCAGAAAGTGGCGATGTTTATGACTATGATTGGCATTATGAAGGGAAATGTAAAGAAGTTGGTGCTGTTGTTGATGATGATTTATGTGGTGATTTAAAAGAAGCAAATTCTGAATACCGAGAAACAATTAAGATAAAAAGTAATTATGGTGAGGTTGAATATAAATATAAATACAAAAGTGAATTTGAAGGTGTAGATGAAATTGAAGTAGAGTTTGAAGAGAAGAATTTTTATTTTGAAGAATTGAAGCCAGAATTCTTTGTAATGGGAAAAATGATGGAAGGCTTAGAAGAAGGCCAGTTTGAAGAATTTATGCAAAGCTGCCCTGATGTAAATGCAATGGTTGATGGAATTATAAGTAGATTAGAAAGTTTAGGAAAATGGGATGTTAGTAAGGCATGTGATAAATTAGAAGAAGAAGTTGGAAATTGCGGAGAGAGAGCAAGAGATGGTTGCGAAAATATTAAACAAGGCAATATTTTTAGCTTTGGTGATAAAAAAATAGATTGCGGTGATGAAGTAAGTAGAGCTTTGTTTTATGATATTTGCTTAGACAGAAAGGGCTTTTCTGATGAAGAATTTGATGTTGAAGATAGATGTGAAGAAGATTGGGAAAGAATGGAAGAAAATTGTGAAAGAAGAAGAGCATATTGTGAACAGGCAGATGAAGAAAGAGAAGATACTGAAGACGATGATTTAGATGAAAATAGCGGGGAAGGGGTGGAAGAATTTAATGATGATATGATAAGAGAAGAAAATATGATGACTGGTATGGTTATATATTCTACTTCATGTGAAATAGGCCCCATGTGCGAGAGAGAAAATTTTATGAATAATTGTGCTGGTAACTCTGAAACTAGTAGAGAAATGATGGGCACAAACTGTAATAGAATGGCTGATCAGATGGTTGAAAGTTTTAGAACTGGATGTTCACATAGAGATGGTGCTTACAATCAATGTATACAATCAACAGAGAGATACTGCGGTCCATTAAGTACTACTTTGGAAAGATGCGGAAGCATAAATGAAGATGATATAAAAACAGTTATGATTGAGCATGGCACCAAGATGTGCAGAATGTTTGAAAATAAAGATAAGTATGAATTTATAAGAAAAATGATTGAAGCTAGAAGTCACTTTAAAGATAAGAGTGAATTACAGTTGGCATTTGATGACCAAACAGAAGATGTTTTAGATACTAAAGAAGAACTAAAGAATGTAGAAGACAAAAACTTTGGTTATAAACTAAAGAAATTCTTTGGATTTGCTGCGGAGCAGGAAAGAATGGATGCTGAGAAATTGAAAGCAAGTGCAGAGAAACTAAGAAACACTGCAGAATTTTTAAGGGATTTAGCTGATTCTGCTGATAATGAAATAGCTAGAGATTCTTTATTGGAACAAGCTGATAAACTAGAAGAAGAGGCTGATAAGTTAGAAGATATGGCTAATGATAGGATAGAAAGAGCCAATGGCCTTTGGTCTTATTTTGGTTAATTTTATTTTAAATTAGTTCTATACATGTGTTTTTTATTTTCTGGGAAGACTCTTGCTGGGTGATGCAAATATATTGAATTATAGTCTTGAAAATTATTTTCCATAAATTTCTTGCTTCCCCTACCAATACATAATATTTTATTTGGCTTAAATATTTTTAATGATTTATTTATAAAATCTAAACTAAATTCTTTTATAGCCGGAATTTTAATCAAATTATCGAAAATAACATTGTT